>NZ_JADYXH010000012.1:0-107677 GCF_015864395.1 Pseudoalteromonas sp. SWYJZ12 | reverse complement strand
GTTTTACCGTGGTCAACGTGGCCGATTGTACCAACGTTTACGTGCGGTTTTACGCGTTCAAACTTTTCTTTTGCCATCTTAAAAAATTCCTAATAAAGAAATTAAAGCCTGACTCACTATTGAGCCAGACAAGCTAAAATTATATAACAGCGCGAGCTGAAATTATTGTATCTGCAACGTTTTTAGAGGCTTCAGCGTACTTCACAAACTCCATAGAGTATGAGGCACGGCCCTGTGTTGCAGATCGTAAAGCAGTCGCATAACCAAACATTTCAGAAAGAGGAACCTGCGCATTAATTTGCTTAAGTCCACCTAATGCATCTTCCATGCCTTCGATTATGCCGCGGCGACGGTTTAAGTCGCCAACTACATCACCCATATTTGAATCAGGAGTGAGTACTTCAACCTTCATTACTGGCTCTAGTAGTACAGGGTTAGCTTTAAGCGCCCCATCTCTCATTGCCAGTGAACCTGCTATTTTAAATGCCATTTCATTCGAATCTACATCATGGAATGAACCATCATATAAAGTCGCTTTAACGCCAAGTAATGGGTAGCCTGCCAGTACACCTTGAGACATTTGCTCTTGGATACCTTTGTCTACCGCAGGGACGAACTCTTTAGGAACAGAACCACCTACTGTTTCGTTAACGAACTCGTAAATTGGTGACTCATCATCCGTAATATCCATCGGTTCAAGTTTAATCCAAACGTGACCATATTGACCACGACCACCTGACTGACGTATAAACTTCCCTTCAACCTTAACAGTTGAACGAATAGCTTCTCGGTATGAGACCTGCGGCTTACCAACGTTACATTCAACACTGAATTCACGTTTCATACGGTCGACGATGATATCTAGGTGAAGTTCACCCATGCCAGAGATTATAACCTGGCCTGATTCTTCGTCAGTTTGTACTCGAAAAGAAGGGTCTTCAGCAGCTAGTTTACCCAGCGCGATACCCATCTTATCTTGGTCAGCTATAGTGCGAGGCTCAACCGCAATAGAGATTACTGGTTCAGGGAATTCCATACGCTCAAGCGTAATAATAGAATTCGGATCACACAATGTTTCACCTGTTGTTACGTCTTTAAGACCAATAGCTGCCGCGATGTCGCCTGCGAAAACTTCTTTGATCTCTTCACGAGAGTTTGAATGCATCTGTACGATACGGCCAAGTCGCTCACGCTTACTTTTTACTGGATTATATACCGTGTCACCCTGTTTAACAGTACCAGAGTAAACACGGAAAAAGGTCAAGGTTCCAACAAACGGGTCTGTTGCAATCTTAAAAGCGAGTGCAGCAAACGGCGCCTTATCATTAGCTGGACGTTCTTCCTCAGTACCATTTTCTAAGATACCTTGGATTTGTTTCACTTGCTCTGGTGAGGGCATATATTCAACAACGCAATCAAGCACAGCTTGAACACCTTTGTTTTTAAATGCGCTACCACAAGTAACTGGAACAATCTCATTAGCTAATGTTCGTTGGCGTAAAGCATTTTTAATTTCTGCTTCACTTAACTCTTCACCTTCTAAGTATTTATCCATTAGTTCTTCTGTTGCTTCAGCAGCGCTTTCAACTAAGTGAGAGCGCCATTCTTCAGCTAATTCCAGAAGTTCTGCCGGTATTGCCTCATAAGAGAAAGTCATACCCTGGTCCGCTTCGTTCCAGTTAATCACTTTCATTTTTATAAGGTCAATAACACCTTTAAAGTCGTCCTCAGCGCCTACAGGCAACTGAATTGGAACAGGCGTTGCTCCAAGACGAGATTTCACCTGGCTAACCACAGCTAAGAAGTCAGCGCCCGTGCGATCCATTTTATTTACGAAGATCATTCTCGGAACTTCGTATTTGTTCGCTTGACGCCAAACTGTCTCAGTTTGCGGCTGTACACCAGATGAAGCACAAAGAACAACTACCGCACCATCTAATACGCGTAAAGAACGCTCTACTTCGATAGTGAAATCTACGTGTCCTGGAGTATCAATAATATTGATACGATGGGCGTCAAATTGAGCGTCCATCCCTTTCCAAAAACACGTTGTTGCAGCAGAAGTGATTGTGATACCACGCTCTTGTTCCTGCTCCATCCAATCCATAGTTGCAGCGCCATCATGTACTTCACCGATCTTATGAGAAAGACCCGTGTAGAACAGAACACGTTCTGTTGTGGTGGTTTTGCCTGCATCTACGTGAGCGACAATACCTATATTACGATAGCGCTCAAGTGGAGTTGTACGTGCCATATGATCCTCTTAAAGGTTAAAGACAGATTACCAACGGTAATGAGCGAATGCTTTATTCGCTTCAGCCATACGGTGAACGTCTTCACGTTTCTTAACCGCAGTGCCTTTATTATCAGAAGCGTCAACGATTTCTTGAGCTAAACGTAAGCCCATAGATTTTTCGCCACGCTTACGTGCAGCGTCTACTAACCAACGCATACCTAATGCGTTACGACGAACTGGACGTACTTCAACTGGTACTTGATAAGTTGAACCACCAACACGGCGAGATTTAACTTCTACCTGTGGGCGGATGTTATCAAGTGCAGTTTCAAAGATTTCTAGGTGCGACTTGCCTGATTTCTCAGCAGCCACGTCTAGCGCACCATAAACAATTTTTTCAGCAGTAGATTTCTTGCCGTCTAACATCACGATGTTAACGAATTTAGCAAGAAGTTCCGATCCGAACTTAGGATCTGGAAGAATTTTACGTTGACCGATTACGCGTCTTCTAGGCATTTTGTATCTCCGGTTTATTCAGGTTTGCTCTTTCGAGTCAATCACCCAAAACAATAATTATAAATATTTAGTGCTTGGCCTTACTAACGGAAAACAATTAGCCTTTAGGGCGTTTTGCACCGTATTTAGAACGAGCTTGACGACGATCGCTAACGCCTGCACAGTCAAGTGCACCACGAACAGTGTGAAAACGCACACCTGGTAAATCTTTAACACGACCACCACGGATTAGGATTACACTATGCTCTTGAAGGTTATGACCTTCACCGCCAATGTATGAAGTTACTTCGAAACCGTTAGTTAAACGTACACGTGCTACTTTACGTAACGCCGAGTTTGGTTTCTTAGGTGTAGTTGTATATACGCGAGTACATACACCGCGCTTTTGCGGACACGCTTTTAGTGCAGCTGAGTTACTTTTCGTAACCTTGCTACGGCGTGGCTTACGCACTAGCTGGTTAATAGTTGCCATTTAAATAGCTCCTGAAATTAAAATTACTACTGAAAAAAATAAAAAATCCGCCCTTTATTTACGAGCCTGCATTAAGCACACAAGTAAATGGGTGGCGGAATTTTAATGAGCAAAGTTTAACCTGTCAACCTAAACTAACCGCAAGACAGCATATAACTGACTTGCGATCACTTAATCTATTGATTAAGAACAGTTTATTGATTTCCAGACAAATCAGCATTTAGAGCGTCTGTAAGTGCTTGAGTTGCCTCTTCTGCACTTACTGTTTGCTCTTCTACTACTACTTTGCTTTGTTTACGGCGAGCCATACGTTCTTGATGATACGCAAAACCGGTACCGGCTGGGATCAAACGACCCACAATTACGTTTTCTTTAAGACCGCGAAGCTCATCGCTCTTACCATTCACTGCCGCATCTGTAAGAACACGTGTTGTCTCTTGGAAAGACGCTGCAGAGATGAAAGATTCTGTTGCTAGTGATGCTTTTGTGATACCCATTAACTGGATTTCAAACTTAGCTGGTATCTTACCTTGTTTTTCAAGGTCACGGTTTGCGATATTAACGCGCGCCACTTCGATTTGTTCACCGGCTAAGAAGTCAGTATCACCGCCGTGCATAATGGTACATTTACGTAACATTTGACGGATAATTGTTTCAATGTGCTTGTCATTGATCTTAACGCCTTGCAAACGGTAAACCTCTTGCACTTCGTTAACGATATAGTTAGCAACATGAGTCACACCACGTAGGCGTAAGATGTCATGCGGTGATTCAGGACCATCGGCGATAACTTCACCTTTAGACACTTGCTCACCTTCAAACACGTTAAGTTGACGCCATTTAGGAATCATCTCTTCGTAATGATCACCTTCAGCTGGAGTAATAACTAAACGCTTCTTACCTTTAGTCTCTTTACCGAAGCTAATTGTACCAGTTACTTCAGCTAATATAGCTGGTTCTTTTGGCTTACGAGCTTCAAATAAGTCGGCTACGCGTGGTAGACCACCCGTGATATCACGAGTTTTCGAACCTTCTTGCGGAATACGTGCTAACACGTCACCTGGGTTTGCTGTAACGCCGTCAATAACTTCAATCGTCGTGAATGAAGGAAGACGTGTTTCTTGCAGACCACGCTCTTCACTTTCGATGATAAGCTTTGGTTCTTTCGTATTTACTTTAGCAAGATCTTTTACAACTACACGGGTTAAACCAGTTAGCTCATCAGTCTGTGCTTCAGTATTTGAATCATCGATATCGCTGAACGATACTTTTGATTTATGCTCAAGAACGATTGGGTGACTATGCGGGTCCCAAGTAGCAACGATATCGTTACCTAGAACTTCAGCATTGTCTTGCACTGTTAATACCGCACCGTAAGGTACTTTATAACGCTCTTTCTCACGACCATGACTATCAATGATAGTAATTTCCGTAGAACGAGAGGTAATAACAATCTTACCGTCTGTGTTTAATACGTACTTAGAGTTATGAAGTTTTAATGTACCGTTAGTTTTAACTTGTACATTATTTTCTGCAGACGCTCTAGATGCCGCACCACCGATGTGGAAGGTACGCATTGTTAACTGTGTACCCGGCTCACCAATTGACTGTGCCGCGATAACACCCACTGATTCACCAGCGTTGATGATATGACCACGTGCTAGGTCACGACCATAACAGTTAGCACAAACACCAAAGTCATTATCACAAGTGATAACAGAACGTACACGAACTTCATCTACTGAATGCTCTTCTAAAAGATCACACAGTTTTTCGTCTAGCATGATATTACGTTCAACAAGCACTGTATTAGTACCTGGAATCACAATATCTTCAGCAACAACACGACCTAGAACACGTTCACGAAGTGCTTCTACAACATCACCACCTTCAATAAGCGGTTTCATTGTTAAGCCATCTTCTGTGCCACAGTCATCTTCATTGATTACCAAATCTTGTGCAACGTCTACTAGACGACGCGTTAGGTAACCCGAGTTTGCTGTTTTAAGTGCTGTATCGGCAAGACCTTTACGCGCACCATGCGTTGAGATGAAGTACTGAAGTACGTTTAGACCTTCACGGAAGTTAGCTGTGATTGGAGTCTCGATGATTGAACCATCTGGACGTGCCATTAGACCACGCATACCCGCCAACTGACGAATCTGTGCAGCACTACCACGAGCACCTGAGTCGGCCATCATAAACACTGAGTTAAATGACGGTTGCTCTACTTCTTCACCTTGTGCATTGATAACTGTGTCTTTCGACAAGTTAGACATCATCTCACGTGATAAGTTTTCGTTTACACGTGACCAGATATCGATAACTTTGTTGTACTTTTCACCAGCCGTTACAAGACCTGATTGGAATTGTTGGTTGATTTCAGTAACTTCAGCTTCAGCTGATTCAATTATCTGTGCTTTAACCGGTGGGATAACTAAGTCATCAATACCGATAGAAACACCTGACTTCATTGCATAATGGAAACCGGTGTACATAACTTGGTCAGCAAAGATAACTGTATCTTTAAGACCTAGACGACGGTAACACTCATTCAATAAGCCAGAAATCTGCTTTTTACCTAGCGGCTGGTTGATTGACGCAAACGGCATGCCTTTAGGTAAAATTAGAGACAGAATCGCACGACCAACAGTTGTATCGATAACAGTAATAGTATCTTCTACTACGCCGTCTTCGTTTTTAACTGATTGGCTAATACGTACTTTCACAATTGCGTGAAGGTCTGCATTGCCACTGCGGTATGCTTTTTCTGCTTCTTTTGGATCTTTAAATATCGCGCCTTCGCCTTTAGCGTTAATGCGGTCACGAGTCATGTAATAAAGACCCAATACAACATCCTGTGAAGGAACGATGATTGGCTCACCATTCGCAGGAGATAGAATGTTGTTTGTTGACATCATCAATGCACGAGCTTCAAGCTGCGCTTCGATTGTTAACGGTACGTGTACCGCCATTTGGTCACCATCGAAATCGGCGTTGTACGCCGCACATACTAATGGATGCAAATGAATCGCTTTACCTTCGATAAGCACAGGCTCAAACGCTTGGATACCCAAACGGTGAAGTGTTGGTGCACGGTTAAGTAATACTGGATGTTCACGAATTACTTCGTCAAGTACATCCCATACTTCCGGAACTTCACGTTCAACCATCTTCTTAGCAGCTTTGATTGTCGTAGCCATGCCGCGACGTTCTAATTTGCCATAGATGAATGGTTTGAATAGCTCTAGTGCCATCTTCTTAGGAAGACCACATTGGTGAAGCTTAAGTGTAGGACCAACTGTGATTACAGAACGGCCTGAATAATCTACACGCTTACCAAGTAAGTTCTGACGGAAACGACCTTGCTTACCCTTGATCATATCAGCAAGAGATTTAAGAGGACGTTTGTTAGAACCTGTAATTGCACGACCACGACGACCGTTATCAAGTAGCGCATCTACCGCTTCTTGTAACATACGTTTTTCGTTACGTACAATAATGTCTGGTGCTGCTAAATCTAGTAGACGCTTAAGACGGTTATTACGGTTAATAACACGACGGTAAAGGTCATTTAGATCAGATGTCGCAAAACGACCACCGTCTAATGGTACTAATGGGCGTAGATCAGGTGGCAATACTGGAAGTACTGTCATGATCATCCACTCAGGGTTATTACCTGATTGGTGGAACGATTCCATTAACTTAAGACGTTTAGTGATTTTTTTACGCTTAGTTTCAGAGTTAATTGTTGGTAACTCTTCACGCATCTCAGCAATTAATTGAGCAAGATCAAGTTCACGAAGCAAGTCTAAAACTGCTTCAGCACCCATCTTAGCTTCAAACTCATCACCGTGCTCTTCTAGTGAATCTAAGTATTCTTCTTCACCTAATAGCTGACCACGCTCAAGCGTTGTCATACCAGGTTCAGTTACTACGAATGATTCGAAGTAAAGAACACGTTCAATATCACGAAGCGTCATATCTAGCATTAAGCCAATACGTGACGGTAATGATTTTAAAAACCATATATGTGCAACTGGGCTCGCAAGGTCGATATGACCCATACGATCGCGTCGCACTTTAGTGAGTGTTACTTCAACGCCACACTTTTCACAGATCACACCACGGTGTTTAAGGCGTTTATATTTACCACATAAACACTCATAATCTTTCACTGGGCCGAAAATACGGGCACAGAATAAGCCATCGCGCTCAGGCTTGAAAGTACGGTAGTTAATAGTCTCAGGTTTCTTTACTTCACCGTATGACCATGAACGAACCATGTCTGGTGAAGCAAGACCAATGCGAATTGCATCGAATTCTTCGGTCTTATTTTGTTGCTTCAGAAACTTAAGTAAGTCTTTCACCTTAGCTCTCCTGTCGGAGTTAATCTTGAGGACGGATAATCTCGTCCCTACATTCTATTCAGCCGTAACAGATGCTGCAGCGTTAACTGCAGCATCTAATTGGCTTAATTTTCTTCCAACTCGATGTTGATACCCAGTGAGCGGATTTCTTTCAACAATACGTTGAACGATTCTGGCATACCTGGTTCCATTTTATGGTTACCATCAACGATGTTTTTATACATCTTAGTACGACCGTTCACGTCATCCGATTTCACTGTTAGCATTTCTTGTAGAGTGTAAGCAGCACCATAAGCTTCAAGTGCCCATACTTCCATCTCACCAAAACGCTGGCCACCGAACTGTGCTTTACCACCCAGCGGCTGCTGAGTAACAAGGCTGTAAGAACCAGTAGAACGTGCGTGCATCTTATCGTCAACCAAGTGGTTAAGTTTAAGCATGTACATGTAACCAACAGTTACTTGACGTTCAAACTGATCGCCAGTACGGCCATCATAAAGTGTAACCTGACCACTACGAGGATAGCCCGCAAGCTCAAGCATGTCTTTGATTTCGCTTTCTTTCGCGCCATCAAATGCAGGAGTAGCTATTGGTAAACCACCTTTTAAGTTTTCAGCTAGACGACGAATTTCGTCATCAGTGAAGCTAGCAATATCTACAACTTGGCGAGATTCGCCAATTTCGTATGCTTGCTTGATGAAGTCACGTAGCTCATGAAGCTCACGTTGCTCTTTCATCATCTCTTCAATACGTTCACCGATACCACGTGCAGCAAGACCCATATGTGTTTCAAGGATCTGACCGATGTTCATACGTGATGGTACACCTAGTGGATTCAATACGATATCTACCGTACGACCTTTGTCATCGTAAGGCATATCTTCTACTGGTACGATAGTCGAGATAACACCTTTGTTACCATGACGACCCGCCATTTTATCACCCGGTTGGATACGACGTTTAACAGCTAGGTATACTTTAACAATCTTAAGTACGCCTGGTGCTAAGTCATCACCTTGGGTAATTTTACGACGTTTGTTTTCAAACTTCTTATCGTATTCAGCTTTAAGTTCATCGTATTGTGCAGCAAGCTGCTCAAGCTCAGCTTGCTTGTCTTCTTCAGCAAGGCTTTGCGTAAGCACTTTTTCAGCATTTAGAGATGCAAGTTTATCTTCATCAAAACCAGCAGCTATAAGTAGCTTACGTGCACGGTCTAAAACGCCTGCTTCTAAAATACGGAACTCTTCGTTGAAGTCTTTCTTCGCTTCGCGAAGCTGCATGTCTTCAACTTCTAACGCGCGTTTATCTTTTTCAACACCATCACGGGTGAAAACTTGCACGTCAATTACAGTACCAGTTACAGAATTTGGTACACGTAAAGAGCTGTCTTTAACGTCAGACGCTTTTTCGCCGAAGATAGCACGCAGTAGCTTCTCTTCAGGTGTAAGCTGTGTCTCGCCTTTAGGAGTCACTTTACCTACTAGGATATCGCCGCCTTTAACTTCAGCACCAATATATACAACGCCTGATTCATCAAGCTTGCCTAGCGCAGACTCACCCACATTCGGGATATCTGCAGTGATCTCTTCTGGACCTAATTTAGTATCACGGGCAACACACTGTAGTTCTTGAATATGGATAGTCGTTAGACGATCTTCTTCAACTACGCGCTCTGATAACAAGATTGAATCTTCGAAGTTATAACCGTTCCATGGCATGAATGCCACGCGAAGGTTTTGACCAAGGGCTAAGTCACCTAAGTCAGTCGAAGGACCATCTGCTAACACGTCACCACGAGTAACCGGTTCGCCAACCATACAAGTTGGTTTTTGGTTAATACATGTATTTTGGTTTGAACGTGTGTATTTGGTTAAGTTGTAGATGTCGATGCCCGCTTCACCAGGAATGCGTTCTTCTTCATGTACATTTACAACGATGCGACTTGCGTCAGCATACATTACTTCACCACCACGTTTAGCAACGATAGTTACACCAGAATCTTTCGCTAGTGTTAACTCAATACCAGTACCTACTAACGGCTTATCCGCTTTCAATGTTGGTACTGCTTGACGTTGCATGTTTGAACCCATCAATGCACGGTTAGCATCATCGTGTTCTAAGAACGGGATAAGTGCTGCCGCTACAGAGATCACCTGTTGTGGTGATACATCCATATACTGCTGGTCCATGCGACCCATAAAGGTAGATTCACCTTTGTGACGACATGGGATAAGTTCATCAACAAACTCATTGGTTTCAGTTAAGTTTGAGTTCGCCTGTGCGATAACAAACTGACCTTCTTCAATGGCTGATAAATAATCAACTTCATCAGTTACAACACCGTCTACCACTTTGCGGTAAGGTGTTTCTAAGAAACCGTAGTCATTTGTACGTGCGTACGTAGACAACGAGTTAATTAGACCGATATTTGGACCCTCAGGAGTCTCGATTGGACATACGCGACCATAGTGAGTTACGTGAACGTCACGTACTTCAAAGCCTGCGCGTTCACGAGTTAGACCGCCCGGACCTAATGCAGAGATACGACGTTTATGCGTAACTTCTGATAGTGGGTTATTTTGGTCCATAAACTGTGATAACTGAGACGAGCCGAAGAACTCTTTAACAGCTGCCGAAATAGGCTTAGCGTTAATAAGATCTTGTGGCATTATCGCGTCAAGGTCACCTAAGCTTAAACGCTCACGTACAGCACGTTCAACACGTACTAGACCAACACGGAATTGGTTCTCAGCCATTTCGCCAACACTACGTATACGACGGTTGCCTAAGTGATCGATATCATCAACATCGCCTTGACCGTTACGAATAGCAATTAATACTTTCATAACAGACACGATGTCTTCTTTGCTTAATGTGCCAGGGCCTGTGTCTGTATCGTAACCAACACGGCTATTGAACTTCATACGACCTACAGTAGATAAGTCATAACGTTCTTCAGAGAAGAACAAGTTCTGGAATAAGGCTTCAGCCGCGTCTTTCGTCGGTGGCTCGCCTGGGCGCATCATGCGGTAAATTTCTACTAGTGCTTCTAAACGGCTGCTTGCAGAGTCAATGTTTAATGTATTTGACATGTAAGCACCGCTGTCCACTTCATTGATATATAACGTATCAATTTTAGTGTAACCGGCTTTAACCAATTCAGCCATTAGCTCTAGAGTTAGCTCGTCATTTGCATTTGCAATAACTTCACCAGTTGACTCATCAACATAGTTTTTAGCTACAATACGGCCAATGATGTACTCATGTGGTACTTCTAATTGCTTAATGCCTTTCTTTTCGATGCTCTTGATGTGGCGAGCCGTAACACGACGACCGCTTTCAACAAATACTTCACCGTCTTCGCTCTTGATATCAAAAGCGGCAGTTTCACCACGTAAACGCGAAGGTACAAGTTCCATAAGAACTTTACCATTCGTTACTTCAAACGTAGTGTTATCGAAGAACATATCTAGGATTTGTTCGCTAGAATACTCTAGTGCACGTAGGATGATAGACGCCGGTAATTTACGACGACGGTCAATACGTACATATAAGTTATCTTTTGCATCAAATTCGAAGTCTAACCATGAACCACGGTAAGGTATAACGCGTGCGTTATATAATACTTTACCCGATGAATGGGTTTTACCGCGGTCGTTATCAAAGAATACACCAGGGCTACGGTGTAGCTGAGAAACGATAACACGCTCTGTACCATTGATTACAAAAGTACCGGTATCTGTCATGAGCGGAATTTCGCCCATGTAAACTTCTTGCTCTTTAATGTCTTTAACTGTGCCTGGTGCTTCTTTGTCCATAACAACAAGACGCAGTTTCACGCGAAGTGGAGCAGAATAAGTCACACCGCGAATTTGACATTCTTTTACATCGAAAACTGGCTCACCAATACGGTAACTTACGTATTGAAGCTCAGAATTTCCCGAGTAGCTTTTAATAGGGAACACAGAACGGAAGGCAGCTTCCAAACCATGATCGCCATCAGCGTCCGGCACTAAGAATTTTTTAAACGATTCTAACTGTGTAGACAGTAAAAAAGGTATATCCAAAACTTGTGGACGTTTACCAAAATCCTTACGGATACGTTTCTTTTCAGAATAAGAGTAAGCCATGGGGTTCCTCAGCTTGCTGATCTTTGACCCGACCTGTTCTTGTAAGAACAGACTTAACTGGCAGCTATGCCAAGATTTTACAACATTTAACTGTTGTTCTAATTAGATCCCACTTTAACACTAGCAAACTATAAAGCGTTGAAAGTAAAGAAAAAATCAGATTTTATTTGAGCTAAAAGAGTGCATCACTCTATAGCGCAAAAAGGCCGGTGATTAAATAATCACCAGCCCTTGCCTGATTTCTCAGGCAGCGAACTTAGCAAAAGCTAAATTACTTAACCTCAACTTCAGCACCAGCTTCAGTAAGATCTTTTGCAAGTGCTTCAGCTTCTTCTTTAGATACACCTTCTTTAACAGGTGTAGGAGCAGCTTCAACAAGAGCTTTCGCTTCTTTAAGGCCAAGGCCAGTTGCGCTACGAACAGCTTTGATTGCAGAAACCTTGTTAGCGCCAGCGCCAGTAAGGATTACGTCAAATTCTGTTTTCTCTTCAGCAGCTTCAGCAGCTGGACCAGCTACCATTGCAGCTGCAGCAGTTACGCCGAATTTTTCTTCCATTGCTTCGATAAGAGCAACAACGTCCATTACTGACATTTCAGCAATTGCGTCAAGGATTTGGTCTTTAGATACAGACATTACAAATTTCCTAATAATTAACGGACATTACGTCCAAATAAATTTTACACCGAAAGTGAGATTAAACAGCTTAAAATTAAGCAGCTTGCTCTTCTTTCTGTACACGTACTGCTTCAATTGTTTTACACAATTTGCCAGCAGACGCTTCTTTCATAGCACTCATTAAGCGTGCAACAGCTTCGTCGTATGTAGGTAATGTAGCAAGCATTGCTGCATCAACAACATTTCCTTCAAAAGCGGCCGTTTTAAGCTCGAATTTCTCATTCTTTTTCGCGAAATCTGAAAAGATACGCGCAGCAGCACCTGGGTGCTCTGATGAGAAAGCGATTAAGCTTGGACCAACAAATGAATCAGAAAGACACTCAAAATCTGTTCCTTCAAGAGCACGTTTTGCTAAAGTGTTACGGACAACTTTCATCCAAACACCATTTGCACGAGCTTCTTTACGAAGGGCAGTGATTGCGCCAACTGTTACACCACGAGAATCTGCAACAACTGCAGATAGAGCACCATTGGCTGCTTCGTTGACTTCAGCAACTATTGCTTTTTTGCCTTGAAGATTTAAAGCCATGGGTGTTACTCCTGGTTTAATGGGGATACCGATTATCGGATTCCCCTGTTCTACTCTTCCCTACCAAACAAGGTAGAGATGCTTTTTACGGCGAGAGCCAGAAGGATTAGGAAAAATCTATCTGGGGTCTACACCGTCTACGTAGGTGAATATTAAGGCCGAAGCCACCTACGGTCTTGGACGGAAGCCCAATTTATCGTTAACCCCGAAGGCTTAACGAAATTATGGACTTCAACCCGAATTCTTTACTTTGCCAATTAATAAATTAATCAACAAAATGGCGCGAAATTATAGTACAAATTTCACGCCATGTAAACACTGATTAAGCTACAGTTGTGCTTAAAGTGTTTTGGTCAACAGAAACGCCTGCGCCCATTGTTGTAGAGATAGTTACTTTCTTCAAGTAAACACCTTTAGCTTGAGAAGGTTTAGCCTTCTTAAGCGCAACAATTAGAGACTCAAGGTTTTGTTGTAATTGCTCTGCAGTGAAATCAACCTTACCAATAGTAGTATGGATGATGCCATTTTTGTCATTACGGTAACGTACTTGACCTGCTTTAGCATTTTTAACTGCTTCTGCAACGTTAGGCGTTACAGTACCAGTTTTAGGGTTTGGCATTAGACCACGTGGGCCTAAGATTTGACCTAGTTGACCAACAACACGCATAGCGTCTGGTGATGCAACAACAACGTCAAAGTTCATCTCGCCTTTTTTAACTAGTTCAGCAAGATCTTCCATGCCTACTAATTCAGCACCGGCTTCTTTTGCAGCTTCTGCATTAGCGCCTTGTGTGAATACAGCAACACGAACGTCACGACCAGTACCGTTAGGTAGTACAGTAGCACCACGAACGTTTTGATCAGATTTACGAGCATCGATACCAAGGTTAACGGCAACGTCAACACTTTCTACGAATTTAGCTGTCGCTAACTCTTTTAAAAGAGCAACTGCTTCATTGATTTCGTAATCTTTTGTTACTTCCACTTTTTCGCGGATAGTACGCATACGTTTAGTTAATTTAGCCATTTCTTAGTCCTCTACGTTCAAGCCCATCGCACGCGCAGAACCTGCGATAGTGCGAACCGCTGCGTCCATATCGGCAGCTGTAAGGTCAGTTCGTTTTGTCTCAACAATTTCTTCAAGTTGAGCACGAGTTACTGTGCCTACTTTATCAGTGTTAGGACGGCCTGAGCCTGACTTGATACCAGCAGCTTTCTTAAGTAAGTAAGCAGCAGGTGGCGTTTTCATGTCGAACGTAAATGAACGGTCACCGTAAACAGAGATCACTACAGGAACTGGAGCGCCTTTTTCGATAGACTCTGTACGTGCGTTAAACGCTTTACAGAATTCCATGATGTTTACACCGTGTTGACCTAGTGCAGGACCTACTGGAGGACTAGGATTAGCCATACCAGCGGCAACTTGTAGCTTGATTAGAGCTTCAACTTTTTTAGCCATTATAAATACCTCATTTGGTGGGTCTCAGCCTTGTGCGCGCGAGGACGCGTACTCTAACGGCTTCCCAGTTTAAAAATTGGTTTCGTACTTTTTGCACAGTAAAAATAAATTTTACCTTAATACAAAAAGGCCGCTGATTATAAGTTAATCAGCGGCCTTTTTCAAGCTTCATGCCAAAATTTAAATAAAAATTAGCGAAGCTTTTTTAATCAATTACTTATCTTGCTCAACTTGACCGAATTCAAGCTCAACTGGCGTAGAACGACCAAAAATAAGTACAGATACTTTTACGCGGCTCTTTTCGTAGTCAACTTCTTCAACTACACCACTGAAATCTGCAAATGGTCCGTCTGTAACGCGAACAACTTCACCTGGTTCAAATAATGTAGCAGGTTTAGGTGCTTCAGCATTTTCTTGAAGGCGATTAAGAATGCGTTCTGCTTCTTTAGGAGTTATTGGAGCAGGACGATCAGACGTTCCACCAATAAAGCCCATTACACGTTCAGTGCTGTTCACTAAGTGCCAGCTTGCGTCATTCATATCCATTTGTACTAATACATAACCTGGAAAGAATTTACGCTCAGATTTACGCTTTTGGCCAGCGCGCATCTCAACAACTTCTTCAGTTGGTACTAGTATCTCACCAAAGCTCGATTCAAGACCTTCGATTTTAATATGTTCAGTTAACGTTTGAGCTACACGCTTTTCGTAACCAGAAAAGGCTTGTACTACATACCAACGTAACTTAATTTCTTTGTTCTCGTTCTCATCCGACATGGGATCAGATCTCCAATCCAGTTAAAAAGCCTACAGCGCGGAATAAAATGCCATCTAATCCCCAAAGGATAAGTGCCATAATCACTGTTGCAACCATTACAATTAATGTCGTGTGGGTAGTTTCTTGGCGCGTTGGCCAAATAACTTTGCGTACTTCAATTCGAGCTTCTTTAGCGAAAGCAAGAAAGTTACGTCCCTTAAATGTTTGCGAGGCAATTGCTAATCCGGCCGCTATTGCAACAACAACGCCGATAGCAC
Source organism: Pseudoalteromonas sp. SWYJZ12 (assembly GCF_015864395.1). Classification (NCBI taxonomy): domain Bacteria; kingdom Pseudomonadati; phylum Pseudomonadota; class Gammaproteobacteria; order Alteromonadales; family Pseudoalteromonadaceae; genus Pseudoalteromonas; species Pseudoalteromonas sp. SWYJZ12. Next base: position 92,254 of record NZ_JADYXH010000012.1, on the reverse strand, counting down.
GTAGTAGTACAGATTGATCTGCATACATGTGATTACCAACAACTGCGCCTGCAAGTAGCGCGATTGCTACTAACCACTTTACTGACTCCATCGCACTTGATGGTGTTTCTACATTCGTGCTCATAATATTATTACCTTAACTACAGACACAACAACCCTACACTACGGCAGGGTTAATCCATTAAAATCTAAACTTAAAAACAGACTTAATTTAAACCGGTTTTTAATCTCAGACTACTCAAATAACAAGTAAGACTGGCAGGGGCGGAGAGATTCGAACTCCCAACCATCGGTTTTGGAGACCGCTGTTCTACCAATTGGAACTACGCCCCTGCAAAGTGGATGCCTATTATACTTACGCAGTTCATTAACACAAGCCTAAAAGATACCCACATTGGAAAATCTAATTAATTAATTACATTATTGTTTAAACTGCTAATAATTTAATCGGTTATATAAATGTGCAATCCTAAAATATTGGTTATTTTTCTAAGGTTTTATAAACATCATTCAGTAAGCTTGAAGCACCAAACCTAAATGTATTTGCTTGCAAATAATCATCACCCATTATTGCGCGTGCTAGCGCTAAATAATCACTGGCATCGGCAACAGTTTTAACACCACCGGCAGCTTTAAAGCCCACACGTTTATTTGATTTTTTAATGGCTGTTAGCATAATTTTTGTTGATTCAAGGGTTGCATTAATGGCCACTTTACCCGTACTGGTTTTTACAAAATCGGCACCACCTTCAATTGCCAATTGAGTAGCCTGCGTTATTAGCGCTTCGGTTTTTAGCTCACCGCTTTCTATTATTACTTTTAGCTGGGCGCGCGACCCACATGCTTTTTTACTTTCGCTTACATAGCTAAGTACTGTTTGAACATCGCCCGCTATGAGTTTTTTGTAAGGAATAACCAAATCAATTTCGTCAGCGCCGCGCTCTATTGCAATAAGTGTTTCGTTAATTACATCACTCAGTGGCGCATCACCTGTTGGAAAGTTAGTAACCGTTGCAACTTTTACGTGGTTAAGCTCACGCGCTGCGAGTGCTATTTTTGCATCATCAACAAAGTCGCTATAAACACATACAGCGGCAGGCGTGCCCAGCGTCGGGTTTATACTATCAACAAGCGCTTGAATGTTTTTGGTTGTATCGCTGGTGTTTAAGCTTGTTAAATCCATCAGTGCGACTGCTAATGCGGCATCTTTTTGGTGTTGTGTCATTAGAGCTCCGTTGCTTATGTAATACCAATTTTATTAAAAACATAATCATTTTAGCGTATTAAATAACTCACTAACTACGTCAAAAATTATTTATATAGAACAACTATGTATCATAATTTTAGCCTTGTTATTGAGCTATTTTCTCGTCGCTATAATAGATCACTAATTTAATGCAATTGGTATAAGTACAAAATTTGATATGCCTCCATATTAACAAATTAAACCAAACTCGCTATAGCTCATAACCAAACACTATAAGCTGGTTATTTTACTTGTAACTCGGCGCAATCCCTTGTTAACTAGCTCTTAGGCCTAAAAAGCCTACCTATTATAACTTTTGGTTATATCAACTTGGTTTTAATTATTTTTTACTTATTGATAGCCGCTATATTCTGCTTATCAGAATAAAGTGTTTTCTTATATTTGAATTTGTTTAGGGGTCTTATTAACGTGCAGTATTTACCTATCTTTACCAAACTCGACAACAAACCAGTATTGGTTGTTGGCGGTGGAGAGGTCGCATTACGCAAATGTCGCGCGTTTTTAAAAGCGAGAGCGAGCGTTACTTTAGTAGCGCCTTGGTTTTGCGACGAACTAAAAGAGCATGCACATAATAATGAAGTAACGCTTATTGATGCTTATTTTGATGAATCGCATCTCGATGGCAAAATGCTTGTTATCGCAGCAACCGACCGCGATGAAGTAAACAACAACGTATTTGAACTTGCCAATGCCCGCAATGTATTTGTAAACGTGGTTGATGACCAACCTAAATGTACGTTTATATTCCCATCCATTGTTGACCGCGACCCAATTACGATTGCTATATCAAGTGCAGGCACAGCGCCGGTACTTGCGCGTCGCTTACGCGAAAAGCTCGAAACCCTTATTCCGCATCATATTGGCCCACTTGCAACACTTGTCGGTGGCTTTAGAGACAAGGTAAAAAAACGCTTTAAACATTTTTCAGACCGCCGCCAATTTTGGGAAGGCGTATTCGACTCATCTGTCGTCAGTAAAGTGCAAACCGGTGATACTCAAGCCGCACAGCAGCAATTAGAGCAAATGCTAGATGCTAAAGCAGAACCTGAAGGCGAAGTATATGTAGTAGGTGCAGGCCCAGGCGATCCAGAGCTTTTAACACTCAAAGCACTGCAACTTATGCAACAAGCCGATGTGGTTGTATACGACTTTTTAGTGTCTGACGAAATTATGGAATTAGTGCGTCGTGATGCTGACCTTATTTGTGTAGGCAAACGTTTAGGCGATCATAGTGTTGTTCAAGACGACACCAACCAAATGCTGGTCGACCTTGCTAAACAAGGCAAAAAAGTGTGCCGCATTAAAGGTGGCGACCCGTTTATTTATGGTCGTGGTGGCGAAGAAGTACAAGTACTAGCTGCTAACAACGTAAATTATCAAATTGTACCAGGTATTACAGCCGCTGCAGGTTGTAGTGCTTATGCGGGTATTCCGCTTACGCATCGTGACCATGCACAAGCCATTCAATTTGTAACTGGCCATTGTAAAAAAGACGGCCAAGAACTTGATTGGCAATCGCTGGCAAAAGCTAATCAAACGCTTGCTATTTACATGGGCGTAATTAAATCGCCGCACATACAAAGTGAGCTTTTAAAACATGGCCGCAAAGCAGACACCCCTGTTGCCATTATCGAAAACGGTACACGCAAAAATCAGCGTGTAGTAACAGGCCAACTAGGCGAACTTGCCGACTTAATCCAGCGCAACAGCATTATATCGCCTGCGCTACTCATTATTGGTGAAGTAGCCGCCCTGCACTCGCAACTAGCGTGGTTTGGGAAAAACGAGCAAACAAGCAGCTTTGCACAGCCGCTAACAGATGTATCAAATACATAACCGAATTTTAAATTTGTAACTTTTAATCATTTTAGTAGGACGACTAACAATGGCTTTAACTCACCTTCAGCAACTTGAAGCTGAAAGTATCAAAATCATGCGCGAAGTCGCCGCTGAGTTTGAGAACCCAGTAATGCTTTACTCTATTGGTAAAGATTCGTCGGTACTTTTGCACTTAGCGCGTAAAGCATTTTACCCTGCAAAAATTCCGTTTCCGTTATTACACGTAGACACCAATTGGAAGTTTCGTGAAATGATTGAGTTTCGCGACCGTATAGCTAAAGAATACGGTTTTGACCTACTGGTACACAAAAATCCAGAAGGCATTGAAATGGGTGTAGGCCCGTTTACGCATGGCTCGGGTAAACATACCGACATAATGAAAACCCAAGGCTTAAAGCAAGCACTTAACAAATATGGTTTTGATGCTGCATTTGGTGGCGCACGCCGCGACGAAGAAAAGTCACGCGCAAAAGAACGTGTTTACTCGTTCCGCGACAAACACCACCGTTGGGACCCTAAAAACCAACGTCCTGAGCTTTGGAACACTTATAACAGCCAAGTTAATCCGGGCGAAAGCATTCGTGTTTTCCCGTTATCTAACTGGACTGAGCTTGATATTTGGCAATACATTTACCAAGAAAACATCGACATGGTGCCGCTTTACCTAGCAAAAGAGCGCCCTGTTGTTGACCGTGATGGCACCCTAATTATGGTTGACGATGAGCGTATGCCACTTAACGAGGGTGAAGTACCGCAAATGAAGTCTGTACGTTTTCGTACATTAGGCTGCTACCCACTTACCGGTGCAGTTGAGTCAACAGCAAGTACTTTAACCGAAATCATCGAAGAAATGCTGCTATCTACGTCATCTGAACGTGAAGGTCGTGTTATTGACCATGATTCAGCAGGCTCAATGGAGAAGAAAAAACGTGAGGGGTATTTTTAATGTCTAGCCAAAATAACGATACATTTAACGAAGTAAAAGAAATAGGCATAGACGCCTACCTAGCACGCCAACAAGATAAAAGCTTATTGCGTATGCTTACGTGTGGCAGCGTAGATGACGGTAAATCAACATTGATTGGCCGCCTGCTGCACGACAGCCACCAAATTTATGAAGATCAGCTAGCTGCTCTTCATAAAGATAACGAAAAAGTAGGTAACGCAGGTGAAGATCTTGACCTTGCATTATTAGTTGATGGCCTACAAGCTGAGCGCGAGCAAGGTATTACCATTGACGTAGCGTACCGTTACTTTTCAACGGCTAAGCGTAAATTTATTATTGCCGACACGCCTGGTCACGAGCAATACACACGCAACATGGTAACGGGTGCATCAACAAGTGATGTCGCCATTATTTTGGTTGATGCGCGTTACGGCGTGCAAGTACAAACCAAGCGCCACAGCTTTATTTGTGACTCGCTGGGCATTAAGCAGTTTGTTGTTGCCGTTAATAAAATGGATATCGTTGATTTTGACGAAACCGTGTATGAAAAAATTAAGGCCGATTACCTTAAATTTGCTGAGCAACTTAACGTATCAAACATTAAGTTTGTGCCTATGTCGGCGCTTAAAGGCGACAACGTAGTAACTCGCTCTGCTCATACACCGTATTACACCGACAAGCCGCTACTTGAATTACTAGAAGATTCGCCAGCAGCCGAAACAGATACAGGCTTTGAAGCGCGCCTACCGGTGCAATATGTAGTGCGTCCTAATTTAAACTTCCGTGGTTTTCAAGGCACACTTACGTCGGGCAAGATACACGTAGGCGATGCAATAAAAGTATTACCATCGGGTAAAACATCAAGCATTAAAGAAATTGTTACCTTTGATGGCAACCTAGACAGCGCAGAAGCAGGCCAAGCAATTACCGTTACCCTAAATAACGAAATTGATATTAGCCGAGGCGACGTAATAGTACCTGCAAATTCTACGGCCGTTGTTACTAACCAGTTGCAAGCTAAAATTGTGTGGATGCATGAGTCGCCATTAGTATTAGGTAAAAGCTATAACCTAAAGCTAGGCAGCAAAAACACCTCAGCTATTGTTACAAAAATTGATTACACAATTGATGTGAACACGCTTGAGCACGGCACTAGCGACTCACTGCAGTTAAACGAAATTGCGATTGTAACGCTTGAACTAACCGAAACTATTTTGGCAGACGAGTACCACAGCAATCATGAAACAGGCTCGTTTATCCTAATCGATCGCTTATCAAACTTAACGGTTGCTGCGGGCATGATTGAACAAGTACTGCAAAGCCAAGCACAGCAAAGTAACTTTAGCGAATTTGAAGTTGAATTTAACAGCTTAGTACGCAAGCACTTTCCGCATTGGCAAGCGCTTGATATTTCTAAGTTATAAGTTAACTTTAGCCTGTTAGGAATTTAAAAGCATGGTAGAACAGCTCGTTTTAACAGGCATTATGCTTACCTTAGTCGGGTGCCTTTTTGGCACCCGTATTAATCCAGCATGGTTATTTGTAAGCGCCATTGGCACCAGCTACTTAGCAGGGCTAATCGATCTTGAAAGCATGTTAATTAATTATGCTAACCCGTCGCTTATCACCTTAGTGCTATTGGTGTTAGTGTCGACCGCAATAGAAAAAACCACCCTAATTCAAAAGTTAGCGCAATCGCTATCTAAAGGTAGTTTAGTAAAATCGGTAACAAAGCTGGGATTATCGACCGCCTTTTTATCGTCGTTTACTAACAATACCGCCGTTGTTGCATCGCTTATTACCGCGATAAAAGACAACCCTAATCACTCCCCTTCAAAGCTATTATTACCGCTGTCGTACACTGCTATTTTGGGCGGCACCATTACGCTTATTGGTACATCAACCAACTTAATCGTCAATGGCTTTGCAGTCGATGCGGGCATGGAACCGTTGGGCTTTTTTGACTTTACCTTAGTGGGTTTAGGCGCGTTAAGCGTAGGCCTAATTACCATTTTAGTGATGCTTAAATACTTACCCGACAACGGTAAAAGCGACCAAGAAGTCGTGCCTTTTTACCTAGAAGGTAAAGTACAAGCAAACTCAAAGTTAATAGGCCAGACCGTTGAAGAAAACGGCCTGCGTGATTTAAAAGACTTATTCCTCGCTGAAATTATTCGCGATGGCAGCCGTATTTGCGCAGTCACCCCGCAGCAAATTATTCAAAAAGATGACGTGCTGCTGTTTGTAGGTGACATAAAATCGGTGCCATTACTTACCCGTTTCGACGGCCTAAAAGTAGTGCACGAGAATCATCAAAAAGACATAGAACACTTAGTAGAAGTAGTTGTAAGTCAGTCTTCAAAATTTATAGGTAAAACCGTAAAAGAAGCCCGCTTTAGAGAACAGTTTCATGCAGCCGTTATTGCCATTCGCCGTGGTCACGACCGCTTACAAGGCGGCCTTGGGCAAGTGCAATTACAAGCTGGCGACTCACTAATACTTGCCCCAGGCAAAAACTTTTATACCTTGCCTAACTTAAAGCGCGAATTTGTGTATATTTCAGGGTTTGACTTACAAGCCCACCTTGCACCTAAGCAATCAAACATTGTGCTACTAAGCTTTGCCGCAGTACTGGGTTTAAGTATTATTGGCATAGTGCCGCTGGTTAAAGGCTTATTAGTATTACTGATTGGCTTAATGCTCAGTGGCACCATAAAACTTAACGAAGTAAAACGCCGTTTTCCTATCGAGTTACTCGTAGTTGTAGGTAGCGCCATTGGCCTTGCCAAGTTAATGATAGGCACCGGACTTGCCGGGCAAATATCCGACGCCATGTTTATGGTACTTGGCGACTTTGGCCCGTACGGCGCATTTATTGCCATATTTTTAATGACCGTATTATTTACCGAGCTTATTACTAATAACGCAGCAGCTGCCTTGTCGTTCCCTGTTGCTTACTCGCTCGCGGTTGGTTTTAATGTAGACCCGCTACCATTTATTATGGCGGTTGCCTTTGGCGCATCAGCCAGCTTTATATCGCCATTTGGGTATCAAACTAATCTAATGGTTTATAGCGCGGGTAACTATCGCTTAAAAGATTACATAGTGATGGGCTTACCCCTTTCTATTATTTATTCAATCACGGTATTAACCTTGATCCCGCTGGTATTTCCGTTTTAATACCTGCGCTCACAGCATAAGAGACTCTCACTATGGATGAAAATATAGTTTGGCATAACTACGCAACTACAAAAGCACAGCGTAGTGAGCAAAAAAAACATAAGCCCGCTATTTTATGGTTTACCGGTTTTTCGGGCTCTGGCAAAAGCACCGTAGCAAACGCACTAGAAGCAGCGCTTAATCAGCAAGGTACGCACACTTACCTGCTCGATGGCGACAACGTACGCCACGGTTTGTGTAAAGACCTAGGCTTTAGCGACGAAGACCGCATTGAAAACATACGCCGCGTAGGCGAAACCGCTAAACTAATGACCGACGCTGGCTTGTTAGTACTTACTGCGTTTATATCGCCTTTTAGAGCGGAGCGCGATATGGTGCGCAGCCTAGTAGATGACGGCGAATTTATTGAAGTATTTATCGATACCCCACTGGATGTATGCGAAAGCCGCGATCCAAAAGGCTTATACAAAAAAGCCCGCGCTGGAGAGATAAAACACTTCACTGGTATCGATTCAAGCTACGAAGTGCCAAATAATCCAGAAATAATTTTAGATACAAGTAAAAACACCCTAGACCAATCGGTTACACAACTGATAACGTATCTAAAACAAAAGCACATAATATAGGTTAACCCCATGAATCAAACCGAACTGCTAGAAGAAACCCTCATCCTTGCCCGCAAAGCAGGCCAAGCGATAATGGGAATTTACGAAAAGGACTTTAACGTTGAGTACAAAGCCGATGAAAGCCCCGTAACCGACGCCGATTTAGCAGCTCATAAACTGATTGTGGCAGGGCTTCAACAGCTCACACCCGACATTCCAATACTCAGTGAAGAAAACGCCGACATAAGCTGGGATGTACGCCAAACGTGGAAAAGCTACTGGTTAGTTGACCCAATCGACGGCACTAAAGAATTTATTAAAAAGAACGGTGAATTTACCGTAAACATCGCCCTAATTAAAAACGGCACTCCTATTTTAGCCGTAGTAGATGCACCTGCCCTTGGCGTATCGTACTTAGCCGCCGAAGCCATTGGCGCATTTAAAGATAAAGGCGATGAGCGAATTGAGCTTAAAGTAACAACTAAACCTAACAAAGGGTTAATTCGTGTTGTAGGTAGCCGCTCGCACCCATCACCCGATTTAGCTGAGTTTGTAAAACGCTTTGATGAGGTTGAAATGGTGTCTAAAGGCAGCTCACTAAAGCTGTGTTTAGTGGCCGAGGGCAGCGCCGATATTTACCCGCGCTTAGGTCCAACATGTGAATGGGATACAGGCGCAGGCCATGCAATCGCCGAAATAGCCGGTGCTAAAGTCACTAAGCTTGATGGCAGCCCGCTTATTTATAACACCAAAGATGAGTACTTAAACCCGTATTTTATTGTAAGTGCGATAGAAGAGTAAGCGCAGTTTTGAGTGGTTAGCTATCGGTTGTTAAAAAGACAATTGATAGCTTTTGCTCTTCATATTATGAAGAGGTGACAACTGCATATTGAGAAGACTATTGCCCTGTTTAAAGCGCTTATTATATGCCTTTAGTTTGCAGGCTTATTTCTGTATCTTCGCAACTTTCTTAATAAGTGTTCAGGATCTTCGTCAGAGCCTTTAGCTCTCAAATATTCTTCGGCTATTTCATATTGCGAACGTTTTTTCTTTTTGTTACCAATAGCTTCCATAGATAATGTTATCTCTAAAAATTTAACGTCTTGCTTTTTTGCTTCTCGCCCAGAAAAGTTTCCAATACCTTTAATGGGCTTCCCATAAAATGATTCTTCAAGATCAACTTTACCAGCTTGTAACATATACACTTCATAAATCTCTGATATTTTTAGTAATAATTCAGGTGGTGGGTAAATCCCAAATTCCATAAAATATGCAAGTTTACCAAGTGGATTTTCCGACTCCATAGGGCGATTATTTTCTAAATTTAACTCACTATAAAAATGTTTATTGAGATACTTCCACGCGTCCTCTAATTCATTAATGGTTTGCTCATTAATATCTAGATATTTACCCTTCATAGCCAACCTTTAAAATATTACTGTAAAAATGAATGCAGCAATTATGCTACCTAAAGTATTTAAAGCTAATATACCACTTGGTTTCTCGTACCACTTTATTGAATTATTACTCATACTATTCCCCCTTAATTAGTTAAGTAATAATTATTAATTAAATAAACCTAATAAGTAAGGACACTCAAGCTTCTAGATATCCGTTGCCACACCTACTCAGCTAAAATCTAAAAAACTATAAAATAAAGTAAGAATTGACGGGAGCTATGGCGTGTTGGGTTTTATTACTTTAGGTCTTGTTTTTAGTTTAGGACGAAAGCCAAAAAGAATGATCTAATCCAATTTACTAAGTACTTACCCCTCATTGCACACTTTTTAAAAGCTACAACCCTTAACGATTTTGCTGGGCGATAAAAGCAAGCGAGTGCTGATTGAATAAGTCTGGGCGCTCCACATTACAGACATGGCCGCAATGGTGAATAGTTTGCAGTACGCTGTTTTTATGACGCTTAACCATTTCTTTAACAGGGCCAAGGAACATATGATCTTCCTTACCCATAATATACAGAATGGGAATATCAATGTCTTTTTCTTTGAAGTATTGCATTAAAGGGTTTACGTCCATGGCTAATTTAAACCACTTTATAAACTCTTTTTGGCACAAGCGTTTTGCTTCACGAACAAACAAAAGTCGAGATTCTTTATGACGCTTTTTCGGCATCATAATAAAAGCAAATAAGCGATACAGCCACATATAAGGCAGGAAGTGTTTAAAAGTATTACCTAAATAAACCAATGTATTACTGCGAGTATTAAAACGAGTAACCGCTCCACCTAGCACCATGCTAGAAACATATTGCGGCGCAATTTCAGCAATATTTCGAATAATAATTGTGCCCAATGAAATGCCAACAAAGTGTGCGCTGGTGATATTGTTATGATCTAACACATCGATAATGTCTTTAGAGACATTATTAAATGAATAATTATTATCAACAAAGTTTTGTACTAAGTTATTCGATTTACCGTGACCACGAAGATCTAGTAACAATACATTATATTCTTTTTTATAAGCTTTAAGCTGACGAAACCAAATTGCCGAACTACCACCTGCTCCATGGACAAATACAACCCATGTTTTACTGGTTTCGTGCGCAAAAGTAGTATGGAAAAGAATTTCTTTGCTCATTGCAGTTAGCGGCCTATTTACTTCGTTTGGCATATTCAATTGTAGGAAGTATAACGGAGTTTAATAAAAATCTCTTATGAAGTTGAGATGAATGGCTTCTACTTAACAGCTTTTGGGAGCAGATTTTGATTTTAAATGAAAACAAATAAAATGACCTTCCCCTATTTTTACGTTATGAAAACCGTCTTCCTCGGCTTTCCTGCCAGCATGACGCTATAGCGTGTTGGGTTTCGCTCCAAATAACCAACCTACCCCGCACAGTAACTCTATAATGTGGCTTGCCATTTAAGGCTTTTGCTCACTTTTACACCACTGTTTCGTATTCATGACACTTACCCTCCAATTGAGCCTAATTAATTAGTCTAAAAATCTCTTCAAAACATGAAAAATGTCTCTAAAAACTATACCCTTCGGCGCAGTTATTATTTAAATAATGGATGAGCACACACACATGACAACATCTCAAGATGCAACGCTTTCAAATGCATCACCAAACACACACACAAATTCAAGCAAAAATTCAAATACAAAAACTAAATGGAACCTGCACGATACGCAGTGGACATTAAGTTTATTTGGTACCGCCGTTGGTGCGGGTATTTTATTTTTACCTATTAACATTGGTATTGGCGGTTTTTGGCCGTTAATTATTATGGCGTGTTTAGCGTTCCCAATGACCTTTTTTGCGCACCGTGGATTAGCGCGCTTTGTACTTTCATCAAAAAATAAAGATGCCGATTTTACCGACGTAGTTGAAGAGCACTTTGGTGTGACTGCGGGCCGGTTAATTTCCTTGTTGTACTTTTTATCTATATTCCCAATTTTGCTTATTTACGGTGTGGGCTTAACCAATACCGTTGATAGCTTTATGGTTAATCAAATGGGGATGGAATCACCTTCTCGCGTGCTACTTTCGGGCGTATTAGTTGCAGGTATGATTAGCTTAATGATGGGCGGCGAGCGCTTAATGCTACGTGCCTTTGCTATTTTAGTGTATCCGCTTGTGGGCATATTGTTCTTTTTATCACTTTATTTAATCCCTAGCTGGCAAATGCCAGATATGACGGTGCCTGAAATAGGCAGCTTTGGTAAAACGTTGTGGTTATCGATTCCTATTATTGTGTTTTCGTTTAGCCACGCAGCGGCTATCTCAAGCTTTGTAAATGTGCAACGCGGTCATTACGGCGAACAAGCTACACGTAAGTCTGAGGCGATTTTAAAGCGCACTAGCTTGCTACTTATTACCTTTGTACTGTTATTTGTGTTCTCTTGCGTGCTGTCGCTTACAGGCGAGCAAATGGCAGCGGCTAAAGCGGCTAACGTATCGGTTTTATCCTACCTTGCTAATATTACTGATAACTCGTTTATTGCCACACTTGGGCCACTTGTTGCCTTTATTGCTATTACATCGTCGTTTTTGGGTCATTTTTTAGGTGCACGCGAAAGCTTTACAGGATTAGTAACTAAACAAACAGGCTTAAGCGCTGGCGTTACCGATAAAATTGGTGTGTTAATCATGTTTTTAGCTATTTGGTTTTGTGCTGTTAAAAACCCAAGTATTTTAGACATGATGGATCAGTTATCGGGCCCTATCATCGCGATGATTTTATTCATTATGCCAATGATTGCAGTTTATAAAGTACCTGCACTTAATAAATACCGAAATCGCTTTAGCACGCTATTTATATTAGCGGTTGGCTCGCTTGCTGTATTTGCACTTTTATACAGTATGCTTAAGTAATAAAACGGTTTATACAAAAGCCCGGCTACTTTTTAGCTGGGCTTTTTTGTGTGCTGTTTATCTCAAATTGTTTTTTTATAGTCGCTCTTCAGGCATGTTATAAATTAACTAGCCTAAAAATAAAACAATTATGCACTTTACTAAACAACTCCTACTTTATGTAAGCTTGCTAACTACGCTTGTTTTAAGCCTCTTTGTTAAAGCTGATGACGCTCCCGCTATTTTATCGATGAAAGAGCGCGCTGCGTTTATAGATAAAATAACAGAGCTTAGAGTTAATACCTTAATGCCCTCGTTAATGAAGCAGCACAACACTGATATGTGGCTACTTATAAGTCGTGAATATAACGAAGATCCAATATTAAAAACAATGCTGCCTGCAACATGGCTTTCAGCCAGACGCACCACGATTTTACTATTTGCACTTAATAAACAAGGTGGTGTTGATGCTTACGCTATTGCGCCTTATAAAATAGGTAACGTATTTAAAAAAGGGTGGGATAAACAAACACAACCAAGCCAGTGGGAAGCACTCAATACACTTATTGAGCAATACAAACCTCGCAACATTGCGCTTAATACTTCTACCGACTGGGCACATGCCGATGGCCTTGTGCTAGGCGATTACAAAACCTTAATGGCTAACTTGCCCGCCACTTATCACAATAAAATAATTTCTGCAGAGCCGCTTGCTGTTGCGTGGTTAGAGCAACGCATTCCTGAAGAAGTTAAAATGTATAAACATATTGTCGCTATTGCCCATCATATTATTGCAGAGGGGTTTTCGGGTAAAACAATTACGGTTGGTGAAACAACTAGCGATGACTTGGTATGGTGGTTTAGAGAGCGCGTAAAAGAGCTCAAACTACAAACATGGTTTCACCCAAGTGTTGCTATTCAGCGCGCCGATGCGAAGTCGTTTAATCATGAAGAAAGCTTTACCAATGGCTACGATGATAACGTTATACAAGCCGGTGACTTGCTTCATGTAGATTTTGGTATTACTTATTTACGCTTAAATACCGACACGCAGCAGCATGCGTATGTGCTCAAAGAAAACGAAACGAGTGCGCCTAGTTACTTAGTTGAAGCACTAAAAAGCGGTAATAAACTACAAGACATATTTACCAGTCAATTTGCGGTAGGTAAAACCGGTAATGAGGTTTTAGCTGCAGCACGAAAAGCCGCTATTGAGCAGGGATTAAAGCCCACTATTTATACCCATCCTCTTGGCTATCATGGCCACGCTGCTGGCACTACATTAGGTATGTGGGATTCTCAGCAAGGTGTACCGGGAGATGGTGACTATCCGCTTCATTTAAATACGGCTTACTCAATTGAGCTTAACAATGCTGTGTTTGTAAAACAGTGGAATAAAGAAATAAGAATAATGCTAGAGGAAGATGCTATTTTTGATAAAAGCGGTGTCTGGTATTTAAATGGCCGACAAACACAGCTATTGCTTGTAAAATAAAGTATAAAAAAATGGCGCTCACTGAGCGCCATTTTTAATTTAATTCGTTGCTATTACTCTGTATCTGGCAGGTTACGGCCATAGAATATTTCTTGCATTTCACGGGTCAGCTTTGAGCGAATTTCATCTTCTTCGCCCTCTGATAAATCTGCCGTAGAAAGGCCGAATAAATACGTGTTTAGATCGGTTTCTTTTAACATCATTTTGGTATGGAACAGGTTTTCTTGATACACGTTCACGTCCATCATTTGGTACGCTTCTTTTGTATCTTCTGTCATGAAGTTTTGAATCGAGCTAATAGCATGATCAATGTAGTGCTTAACACCGTTTATGTCGCGGGTAAAACCACGAACGCGGTAGTCAATTGTTACTACGTCTGATTCAAGGCTATGAATTAAGAAGTTTAACGCTTTAAGTGGCGAAATAATGCCACAAGTAGACACTTCAATATCAGCACGGAATGTACAAATACCATCATCAGGGTGAGCTTCTGGGTATGTGTGTACACAAATGTGGCTTTTATCTAGGTGCGCAACAACTGAATCAGGTAATGGGCCTGGTGCTTCGTCAGCATCGTAATTTTGCTGCTCTTCTACTGGTTCTTCTGAAACCAAAATAGTTACACTTGCGCCTTGCGGTTCATAATCTTGGCGCGCTACATTTAAAATGTTAGCACCAATAATATCAACAACTTCACCTAAAATGTCGGTTAGTCTATCTGCACTGTACTGCTCATCGATATATTCAATATATTCTTTACGTTGTTGCTCGGTCTTTGCGTAACAAATATCATAAATACTAAAGCTTAAACTTTTGGTTAAATTGTTAAAGCCATGAAGTTTAAGTTTATCGAAGGGTTTGTTCATAATAAACCAACCTATAAATTAGTGGGTTCTGCACCTGCAGAATGAAAAGTTCGCGGATTTTATACGAATTTCCCTCGTGGAAAAAGCGTTATTTTGCTTGATCTTGCACAACTTCGTGGCTATGCGTAATTTCTACTGTTTTATCAAGCATTAATGCAACTGAGCAATACTTTTCAGCAGAGAGTGAAACCGCGCGTGCAAGGTGCTTTTCAGACACATTATTGCCTTTAACAACAAAGTGTAAGTTGATTTTGGTAAACACACGTGGGGCTGTTTCGGCGCGCTCTGCACTTAGTTGTACTTGTACATCTGAAAAATCTTGTTTGGCTTTTTTTAAAATACTAACCACATCAACTGATGAGCAACAGCCAACTGACATTAAAACCATTTCCATTGGGCTTGGTGCTGCACTATCGCTGCCGCCATCAAACACAACATTGTGGTTAGAATTAGAACGACCAATAAACGTATCGCCTTCAACCCATTTTACATTTGCTTGCATTGTTATATCTCAAAAAAATATTTTCTTGATTGTAAGCAAGTTAGCCGTAGTTGCAAATGAAAATGCAACGCAGGGCTATAAAATGGCTAAGATTGTTGTGTTAAAGCGCTATCAAAGAGGTTTTTTACTAAACCTGCAAATTCATCTATAAAGGCATGCTGTTCAACCGTGACAGGCTGTGAGGTGATGCTGCTGAGGACTTCTTCTAAATCGTAAACAATGCCATCAACTTCGCGTACAATTTGACTACGCTGCTCTGTGTTGAGGTTTGTGTGCTGCTCGCAAATGAGCATCACATTTTGTGCAATAACGTCTTCAATTAACTCCATTACTGTTGGGGCACCTGGTTTTATTTCGCCTGGCTTCTCAAACAATGCTAAATTTTGAGTTAGATACATGATCAAATCATCGTACCCTTGCCTATCTAAAACCATTTTTGTACCACCTTTGTATAATTAATTATTTTTGATTTAAGCAGAAAGCGCTGTTGATTGCTAGCTTTGCGCGTTAGCAATACAAAAAAAGCAGCCGAAGCTGCTTTTATAATAATTAAGTAGTATTACTACTTAATCTATTTTTAAGCCTGGGCTTAGTGTTGCTGGCATAGCTACTTTTTCAAGCTCTACCGAAGCAACTGGGTATGCACAGTAATCAGCTGCGTAATACGCACTTGCTCTGTGGTTGCCCGATGCGCCAATACCACCAAACGGTGCTGCGCTTGATGCGCCAGTAATTGGGCGATTCCAGTTAACAATACCTGCACGAATACGACGTAAGAAATGGTCGTAATCTGCTGCACTGTCACTTAATAAACCAGCCGATAAACCAAAGGTTGTATCGTTTGCTTTATCAATTGCTTGGTCAAAGTCGTCAAAGCGGAATACTTTTAAAAGTGGTCCAAAATGCTCTTCATCTGGGAAGTCACTAATATTTGTACACTCAATAATACCTGGTGTTACAAAGCCAGTATTAGCTGTGTGCTCAAGTTCTACTAATACTTCACCACCAAGTTCAACAAGCTCGTTTTGCGCTTTAACCATACCCGCAGCTGCAGCTGATGAGATCATAGAGCCCATAAATGGCTGGTCTGCATCGTCATAATTACCTACTTTAATCGCTTTAGTTGCTGTGATTAAACGCTCCAGTATCACATCGCCTTTGCTACCAGTTGGTAAAAATAGTTTACGTGCACACGTACAACGCTGGCCACTTGAGATAAACGCTGATTGAATAATATCGTGAACAACCGCTTTAGTATCTTCAACGTCAGTAATAATAAGTGGGTTATTACCACCCATTTCTAGCGCTAAAATTTTACCCGGTTGACCCGCAAACTGTTCATGTAAAATATGACCAGTACGCGAAGAACCCGTAAAGAACAAGCCATCAATACCTTTGTGAGCAGCAAGGGCTTTACCCGTTTCTACTTCACCTTGTACAAGGTTAATGACACCTGCTGGTAAACCTGCTTTTTCCCACAGTTTAAGCGTAAGCTCAGCTACTTTAGGAGTCAGTTCAGACGGTTTAAACACAACCGTGTTACCTGCTAAAAGCGCTGGCACAATGTGGCCATTAGGTAAGTGACCCGGAAAGTTATACGGACCAAATACGGCTACAACACCATGTGGCTTATGACGAATCATCGCACGGCCAAGTGGCATTGCGTTTTCTACGTCGCCAGTACGCTCTAAAAATGCTTTTTCAGAAATGGCAATTTTACCAACCATAGCACCCGCTTCTGTGCGAGTTTCCCACAGTGGCTTACCTGTTTCTTGTGCAATAGTAATAGCGAGCTCTTCGCTGTTTTCTTTTAATTGCGCTGCAAATGCTTTAATTATTTCTAAACGCTCAGTAAAGCTTTTATCAGCCCATGCATAAAACGCTTCGCGCGCTGCATTTACTGCGGTGTCTACTTGCGCCGCAGTTGCCGATGAAGCCTGCCAAATAACGTCGTTATTTGCAGGGTTTACTGAATTAAATTCTGTGCCTTGGCCTTGTGACCATTGACCATTTATAAATTGTGCAGGATGAGTCATATACTTTCTCCTAAATTAAATCGTGGTTGCACTAACAATATCGCCAGTTTGCAAATGCAGTGCATCTGCTATTTCTTGCGATAAAATAAGGCTTTTTGCGCGCTCGTCAAATGTCATTGGTGCAACGGTTGCTCTAAAGTCATTAAGCTTTTCGTTAGCTAGTAACACCATGGTGTCGCCAGTCATTTCGCCAATTTCAACGTTAAAGTTACGTGCATTACGAATAGTCGCAATGTTATCTACTTTTGCTTCAACCGTTGGGCCGCCGTCAAAAATATCTACGTAGCCATTAAACGTAAAGCCTTCGCTTTTTAATAACTCGATTGCTGGGCGAGTGTTGTCGTGTACTTTACCTATTACGGCTTGCGCATCTTTACTTAGCAAGTTTACGTAAATTGGGTATTTAGGCATTAATTCAGCAATGAAAACCTTTTGGCCAATACCTGTTAGGTAATCGGCTGTTGGAAAATCCATTGAGAAAAAGTGCTCTTCAAGCCACTGCCAAAAAGGGCTACTGCCGTTTTCGTCAGACACACCGCGCATTTCTGCAATCACTGTTTGCGCAAAACGCTCTTGATGCTGCTTTATAAACATAAAACGCGCTTTTGAAAGTAGCTTACCATTACAATTTTTACGATAGCCATCTTTTAAAAACAATGTGCAAAGCTCTGTAGCACCTGTGTAGTCGTTACATAGCGTTAGAATATCAACCGCTTTATATACGTCTAATGTGCGCGAAGAGTGAATCACTTTACTTAAGTGATAATGATAAAATGCATCATCAAGCCCTACCGCAGCTTCAATTGCAGATGTTCCTACAACGTCACCGGTTTCGCTATCTTCAAGAACAAACAGGTAGCCTTCGTCACCAGGTTGTGACGTTTGTTTAGCAAAAGAGCTTACTGAATGGTCGATCTTTTTTTGCAATAGTTCTTCGTTTAATGGCAAAGACGTAAAACCATGCCCTGATTCGTGGGCAATTTTCAGTAATGCTGAATAATCATTTTGCTGGATTGGGCGAAGGATCATCATGAGTCCGCTTGCTCCCTTATAAATAACGGTAAATAGGAATTGCAGGGCAAGCAGTGCTTGCCCTTAATTGGTTGGCTTAAGTCGCTTATGCGTTTACTACGCTTGCTACTGCTTTTTCAAAGCGTGCCATACCTTCGCGAATGTCCGCTTCAGGAATTACTAAAGATGGAGTGAAACGTATTACGTCTGCACCAGCAACTAATGACATAAGGCCTTGCTCAGTCCCTGCCACTAAAAACTCTTTTGCACGACCTTTATATTGCTCGTTCACTACCGCGCCAATTAATAAACCTTGGCCACGGATTTCGCTAAATACGTTGTATTTTTCGTTAACCGCAGTAAGTAGTTCATTAAATAATGCTGCTTTAGCTTTTACGCCAGCAAGTACTTCTGGCGTATTTACTGTATCAAATGCAGCTTCTGCAACAGCACACGCAAGCGGGTTGCCGCCATAAGTAGAACCATGAGTACCTACTTTAAGATGCTGTGCAATTTCAGTTGTTGTGATCATAGCGCCAATAGGGAAACCGCCGCCAAGTGCTTTAGCTGAAGTTAAAATATCAGGTACTATGTTTAAGCCTTGGTATGCGTATAAATCGCCAGTACGGCCAACACCTGTTTGAACTTCATCAAAAATAAGCAGTGCGTTATGTTTAGTACATAAATCGCGAACGCCTTGAGCAAACTCGTCAGTTGGTGAAACAATACCGCCTTCACCTTGAAGAGGTTCCATCATTACGGCACATGTTTTGTCGCTGATAAGCGCTTCAAAAGCAGCTAGGTCGTTGTAATCACAATGTACAATGTCGCCAGGCTTAGGACCAAAACCATCTGAATATGCAGCTTGGCCACCCACAGTTACTGTAAAGAATGTACGACCGTGGAAACCTTTGTTAAACGCGATGATCTGTGATTTTTCTGCGCCAAACTTATCAAGTGCAAAACGACGCGCTAATTTAAGCGCTGCTTCGTTTGCTTCTGCGCCTGAGTTGGCAAAGTAAACTTTTTCAGCAAATGTAGCATCAACCATTTTTTTAGCTAGGCGAAGTGCCGGCTCATTGGTCATTACATTTGATAGATGCCAGATTTTTTCGCCTTGCTCTTTTAATGCGCCTACTAATGCAGGGTGGCAATGGCCAAGACAGTTAACTGCAATACCACCAGCAAAGTCGATAAACTCTCGACCTTGTTGATCCCATACGCGAGAACCTTCGCCTCGAACAGGAATTACGCTTGAAGGTGCGTAGTTAGGAACCATTACGTGATCAAATAATTCGCGATTGACTGTCATTTTATTTCCTCTTAATTGTGAGCAACACAAAACATCAAAATAGGTGTTTGGTTAATATTTGTAACCAACTTTATAGGCAAGATCAGTAACCTGATAATTGCGCAAAATTGCTTTGTGGTTCAATTTTCAGACGCACATTATTTCAGAATTACTTATATCTGTCTCGTTAAAAACTTTCATGTATCCCTTGAAAATAAAGGGCTAAAGATATTATTTCATAGATAGTGAATAACTATTTGCATAGCTATTTATGCTTATTTTTAAACAACTAACCGCATGAGCACCAAGGCGCGCATGCTTTAATCGGCAAATATGCAATATAACAATAGAGTGAGAATGAATGGTTAGTCGCAAAAAAATTAACAAAAAATTCAGATTTTTAGTCAATTTGAATAGCTAAATTGGTAAAATTACTCGATTGGAGGGTTTTTAGTTCCGTTTTAGTGAACTTAAAGTACGAAAACCAGCTTAGAGTTTCATCAGGCTCAATAAGTTGATGCTCTTTTAAATTAAGATATTGAGAGTAGCAACGTGCCTTTAGCATTACTTCTGTTAATGGCAGTAATGTATCGCCCTTATCTACCCCATTTACTAGCTGCTGCATGACACCTTTAAACGGTAAATATTTAAAAGCCATTTTGTCTATTACTTTGGCGCTTACTTCTATCGACTTATTGCTAAGTAGAGTGGTTAAAAATAGCGGGTCGGGCTGTAGCTCTAATAATGCGGTGTGTAAATCTTTTTGGTTTTCATTTCGGGCTAACTGCACTTTGCGTTGCCATACTTTCTCAAACGTTTTTAAGTACAAGCGCACTAATGCAATTCGTCCTACATCTAAAAGCATACCAAGGGTAAATGCATGAACGTCATTTACATTATTAATTTGTGCAATTTTTTGCGCAGCAATGGCGTTTGCCATGGCACTGTCACGTAAACGACGTTTTAATAACGAAAATGGTTCGGTGCTATGTGGCATCCAATGGCGGGCAGCAAATGTAGGAATAACTAGCTGTAAGTTATCAAGGCCAATATAACGAAGGGCGAGCGATGGCTTATCTACTTTTACAGACGTGTTTTTACTACGTTGATTACGATAGTAAGGTAAATTAACGAGCGTTACTAACTCCCTACCCAACCAGCTTATATCATTAACCAATGGCTCTAAACGCCCTACCGACGCTGACTTTACCGCTAATATATCGAGTATATTGGCAATGCCATCTTCAATACCTATGGTGCTATGAATTACGCCATCTATATCTTCGAGCTGCTTATATATAGCTGTTTCAATTGTTTTGTGCAGTTGCTCACTCGCTTGAGCGCGGTACTTATGATGTGCAGTACTGCTTTGCTGGCGTTTATTCTGTGCGGCCACTTCAACCTGAAGCAAAGTGCGTTGCTTCATGGGTTCGCCGTAATCTATATCTAATGTATGGATGAAACCAATTTGCTGATGCGCAAAGCTGTGCCCAAGCAATAAGTCATGAGCCCGTTGGCTTAGTATTTTGGCATTACGCTGCTGGGCTACAAGTTCAGTCATGACATCCATTAATAAAGTATTAAATGCTCTGTGTATTATAACATTAGAAGCGAGTTAAAAAGTTATCAAGCAGTTCTAAGCCTTGATCAGTTAAAATAGCTTCGGGGTGAAACTGCACACCTTCGATTGCTAGTTCTTTATGAAGTAACCCCATAATTTCGTCAAACTCGCCTTGCTCAGTCTGAGTCCATGCGGTTACTTCAAGTTCTTTAGGCAGCGTTTGTGCTTTAACCACCAAAGAATGATAACGACACACTGTTAACGGGTTAGCTAAACCTTTAAACACACCTTTGTTAGTGTGAACTATGGGTGATGTTTTACCGTGCATTACTTTTTTAGCACGAATTACATCTCCCCCTAAAGCTTGTGCGATAGTTTGATGTCCCAAGCAAATTCCTAAAATAGGATATTGCCCTTTTAGTTGCTCAACAACATTTAACGAAATACCCGCTTCGTTAGGGGTGCATGGCCCTGGCGATAACACGATGTGCTGCGGGTTTAACTGTTTTATTTGCGCAATGCTTAGCTCATCATTACGTTTTACTAAAACGTCTTGATCTAAACGCTGAAAATATTGCACTAAGTTGTAAGTAAACGAATCGTAGTTGTCGATCATCAACAGCATTACACAACAGACCTTATAAATTATTGACCACTACTTTACACAAGTGGTACTAAGCGCTGCATTCTACCACTATTAATTCGTCAACATAAATGAGGTTTGTTTATCTTACGTTAGAGCTATCTTTAGAAGGAATATTAGAATTATAAAGAAGCCGGCTAAAAAGCCGGCCTTAATGCATTATTGTACGTTTATAACCACTTTACCCAGTGCTTGGCCACTTGCTAAGCGGTCATGCGCTTTAGCTGCGTCTTCTAAACTAAAGTCTTGCTCATCAAGTACTGGGCGCATACCGCCTGCTTCAACAATTTGCGCAAGTTTAGTAAGTTTGTCGCCGTGGTCTTGACGGTTAAAGTCATGGATCATTGGAATAAGCATAAAGATTACGTTTAACGATAACCCTTTAAAGTGTACTGGGCTTAAGTCTACTTCTAATAAAGAGAGCGTTGTAGATACCTGGGCATTTAGCTTTGCTGCTGCAAACGAGTTAGTAAGGTTACCGCCTCCTACCGTGTCAAACACCATATCAAAGCCCACATTGCTGGTATGTTTTTCAACGTATTGCTCTACAGTTTCGTCTTTAAAGTTAATGCCTGTAGCGCCAAAGCTTTCTATTAGTGCTAGTTGCTCTGCGTTACCGCCAGTTGAGTAAACATCAGCGCCAAAGTGCTTAGCTAGTTGTACTGCTAAATGGCCTACACCACCTGCGCCACCGTGCACTAACACTTTTTGACCTGCTTTTACATTTGCACGCGTTAAGCCTTCAAGTGCAGTAATACCTACAAGTGGAATAGCGGCTGCTTCTTTCATGGTTAAATTTTTAGGTTTGTGAGCAATTAAGCGCTTATCAGCAAGCATAAACTCAGCAAGTGCACCTGGTAAATCGCCTAGGCCACCAGCACAACCGTAAATTTCATCACCTACAGTAAACTCTGTTACACCGTCTCCCACAGCTTCAATAGTGCCCGCAAAGTCCATACCTAAAATGCCTGGTAACTTTGGAGCAAATGGTAAATCGGCACCCATTTGACGAATCATCATATCAATTGTATTTACGCTAGTTGCAGCAATGCGAACCAATACGTTACCTGCGGTTACTTGTGGTTTTGCAACCTCTGCTGCTACAAACTCTTCAGTGCCACCAAAATTATTAATTGTCATTGCTTTCATGAGTGTTGCCTCTATTAGCTGTTTATAGTTAATGTGTAATGAGGTTTCATTGTAGCTTTGCCTTTAATAAATGATAATAAGGCTAAATACACAATCTGTTTCAACATAATATTGAGAATCAAGTATGAATAATGACCATCTTGCTTTGTTTGTACGCATTGCTAATACATATAATATAAGCCTAGCAGGAAGAGAGCTTGATTTATCACCAGCAGTAGCGAGTGCATATATTAGTAAGCTTGAGGAGAACTTAGGAGTACGACTTATTAATCGTACTACGCGCAAGGTGTCGCTGACCGAAGAAGGCGAGGCATTTTTACCTCATGCACAAGAGGTGCTAGCAACATTAGAAACCGCACGCGCCTCGGTAGGTGCAGGAAGCTTAGTGCCGCAAGGTACATTACGTATCACTGCGCCTGCTTCTTTTGGACGAATGCATATAGTCCCTGCCTTAAAAAGCTTTATGCAAAAATACCCAGGGCTGACTATAGATTGCCGCTTTAGCGATACTATTGTTGATTTAGTAGAAGGCGGTTTTGATATTGCAATTCGCGATGCGGCACTTAAAGATTCAAACCTAATTGCTCGCAAACTGGCATCTGATAACCGTATTGTATGCGCATCGCCTGAGTATATAGCTAAAAACGGCTTGCCTAAAACACCGCAAGATTTAGTTAATCATCAAATTATTAACTTAGCCAGTATAGAGAGCTGGGGTTTTAAATCAGGTAAAGACACTCTTAATATTAAAACCAAAGGCGCACTTCGTTTTGATAACGGTGAAGCCGTTCGTGATGCGTGCGTACAAGGGTTAGGTATTACTATTAGTTCAAATTGGTGTAGCTATAAATATTTAGAAGATGGCAGCCTAGTAGAAGTGTTAAAAGACTTTCCGCTGGTAGCTAATGCCGATATTTGGGCTGTATATCCAAGCAATAGATTATTAGCCCCTAAGGTGCGTGCGTTTATCGATCATTTTATTGCCTACTTTGGTGAAGTCCCTTATTGGGAAAAGCAGTAACGGCTAAAAAGTAAAAACGGTTGTTTGTGCTACATCAAATTAGCGGCTCGATGGTTGAATTATATCTATGTAAGCCCCAGTGTATTATATGAAAGGCAGTAATTCACTTATACAACTCACTTACTTGTGAGCTCATTTATATCCTACTAAGGAGCGAATATGTTAGGCGAAGACCACTCATTAACAAATGACTTTCCAGAGTACTTAAAGACCATTGCCGAGTTAAATGAAAGCGATACTGAATTTGCAAAAAAAGCAGATAAGTACGACAAGCTAGATAAAGAGATTAGGGTATTAGAGCTCAAAGATGCGCCCATAAGCGATGAGCAAATGCATCAACTAAAACACGAACGTACAGAACTAAAAGATTGGCTATACGAACGCTTGCAGCAAGAGCAGTAATGCCACTAAAAAAAGAGCTCACTGATGAGGTGAGCTCTTTAGATCAACAATGGATATTTTCTCTAAAACTTTACAAAGCCACCCACAGGTTTCATAAATACACTGCTTGGGCCTGCAAAGGCTTGTGCAAACTCTTCTGATAATTGACTAAATACCGTTACTTTATCCATATCAACTACGCTTAAAAATAGTGGGCCACTTTCGCCCCAACCAGCAAGATGCGCTTTAGCAGCATCTTCATCTTGGTAACGCTCGTAAATATGTACACTGCGTTTGTCTTCACTTACTGTCCACTCATACATTAAAGTGCCCGCTTCACTTTTAGCCAAAGTAACTAATCGCGCCATTACCAGTAAAAACTCATCGTATTTACCTTCTTTAATTTGGCCTTGTACTGTCCAGGTAACATGATTTTTCATTATGCTTTGCCTAATTTAAGCTGTGCTAAAATACTGTCTAACGTATCTACTAGTTGTTGATTTTTAGCATTATCAAGTGCATCAACATGAGGAGGCGCAAAGCGTCCTGTATCGTTATCAAAATACAGGCCTGCGGCATCTTTAAATTCATCACTAAGCGCTGCGCGACAAAAAATATTTGCGCCAATTTTTAAATCGCCGCCATCTATACCGTAAGCGTCTTTTACCATTTTACTTCCTAGTAACGATTTAGGGTTTACCGATACAACTAATGGCCCAGTATCTTTAAGCTCCAGCCCTAAATGACGCGACCACATAGTAATAGCCAATTTACTTTGTGCATAAGCCGCACTATCAGAAAGCTCAGTGTTACCTGTAAGTGCATTTAAGTTAACGCTTGATTGCGCAGCTGATGAGACATTAACCACTCGCGAATTACGACCAAGGACAGGTAACAATAGTTTTGTAAGAAGATATGGCGCAATCGTGTTTACAACAAAGCGAGCATCAAGGCCGTCAATTGTTGTAGCATCAACTAATTGATAAACGCCTGCATTATTAATAAGTACGTCGAGCTGGTTATTATTTTCGGCCAAATCGGCTAATACATTTTTTGCAAAAGTTTGAACTTGGCTCATATCGCTTAAATCAGCAATATAAGTATGTGTACTCGCATTTGGGTATTGCTCGGTTAAAGCTACTTGTAGCGCGCTGAGCTTTGCTTGGCTGCGGCCATGTAATAATACGGTGTGACCTTGTGCTAATAACATCTTTGCAGTTTCTAGCCCAATGCCATCGGTAGCACCGGTAAGTAAAATTGTTTTGTTCATGTTGATCTCTCCTTACTTTATTTTCGCTATATTAGCACCCCGACTTACTGCTGATAATTAGGCCAATAGTTGAATCAGTTTATAGAATTAATTGATAAAGCTAAGCCTATGTTAGTTAATATAAAAGCATTCCTTTAAAAGACAGGTGAGTGTTTAAGCTGAATGTTTTTTATGCTTTTATTTGAATTACCCAGTAATCATAACTATTGTTTTTAAACCCCCTTAATAGTAGTATTTATCATATAAATACGCTTTTCGAGAAATAACATGAAAGTTTTAGTTACTGGCGGCATGGGTTACATAGGTAGCCACACATGTATTGCATTGCATGAAGCAGGTATTACACCTGTTATTTATGATAACTTGTCTAATGCAAGTGCGCGGGTACTTGACCAACTCGAAAAGATTACGGGTACTCGGTTTGAGTTTATTTTGGGCGACATACAAGACGAGCAACAGTTTAAGCTCGCTCTAAAACACACTAAAGCCGAAGCTGTCTTTCACTTTGCAGCTTTAAAAGCCGTTGGCGAATCTACCGAGCAACCGCTGCGTTATTATCAAAATAACGTGTCGGGCACATTAAGCATGCTACAAAACATGCAAGAGGCAGGCGTTAACCATATTATATTTAGCTCATCGGCTACTGTGTACGGCGAGCCAGACTACCTCCCTATTGACGAAAAGCATCCTATACGCGCAACTAATCCTTATGGTTGGACTAAAGTCATGGTTGAACAAGCCATGCAAGATGTATGTAATGCCAACAGTCAATTTATGGGTATTGCGCTTCGTTACTTTAACCCAGTAGGTGCACACCCAAGTGGTTTATTAGGTGAAAGCCCTAATGGTATTCCTAATAACTTAATGCCTTTTATTGCTCAAACTGCAGTAGGTAAACGCGACGTGGTTAATATTTTTGGTGACGACTACGACACCGAAGATGGCACAGGCGTGCGCGACTATATTCATGTTTTAGATTTAGCGAAAGGTCATGTTGCGGCATTTATGCAGCATAAAACAGATACCGCCTTCCATGCTTACAACCTAGGCACAGGGCAAGGTTATTCTGTGCTTGATATGATCAACGCATTTAGCGCATCAGCCAATAAAGATATTCCGTATAAGATTGCACCGCGCCGAGCAGGTGATATTGCCTGTAACTACGCCGATGCCACAAAAGCGCAAAACACACTTAACTGGCACGCAGAACTAACACTTAGCGACATGACAAACGACACATGGCGCTGGCAAACTAATTACCCAAGTGGGTTGGAGAGTTAATATGGCTTTATTAGAAAGTACTCACAGACGTAAAAATCCGCTAACGGGTCGTTGGGTATTAGTGTCACCACATCGTAATAACCGCCCATGGTTAGGCGCAACAGAAGCCGTTAACGAAAACGTATTACCAAAACACGATGACAGCTGCCCACTTTGCCCAAGTAATACCCGTGCAAATGGCGACAGTAACCCTGATTACAAATACACACACGTATTTAGAAATGACTTTGGCGCATTAACGCCTAATGCCAGCGAGCAATTACAAAGCTTAGAGTCAGACAGCGATTTATTTATTGCCGACGAAGCCAGTGGCGAATGCCGCGTAATTTGTTTTTCTCCAGAGCATAATAAAACACTACCAGAGCTTAGCCAAAACGCATTGCACGAAGTAGTAAAAACCTGGAAACAAAATTACACAGAGCTTGCACAGCAGTACGAATGCGTACAAGTTTTTGAAAATAAAGGCGAGATCATGGGTTGTTCGCAACCTCATCCTCACGGCCAAGTATGGGCTCACTCGCATTTATCAACCGAAATAGAAGCCGAAGATAACCAGCAGCTTGCCTATTATAAAAAGCATGGCACAGCCATGCTTGCCGATTACGCGCAAAAAGAGCAAGCAGATAAAACTCGTGTTGTATTTGAAAACGAACATTGGCTTGTTGTTGTGCCATTTTGGGCAGCGTGGCCGTTTGAAACAATGCTAGTAACTAAAGATAACATTCAAAACTTTAGCCAGCTAAACGATGCGCAAACCGACTCCTTGGCTCAGGCACTTAAAGTATTAACCACTAAGTACGACAACGTATTTAATTGCAGCTTCCCATACTCAATGGGATGGCACAATGCACCGGCTAATAGAGGCTCTGATGAGCAACATTGGCGTTTGCATGCACACTTTTATCCGCCGCTACTTCGCTCTGCTACTGTTAAAAAACACATGGTAGGCTACGAAATGCTAGGCGAAAGCCAACGCGATTTAAGCGCAGAAACCTCTGCTTCTATTTTAAAAGCAGCCAGTACAACACACTATAAAGATACAGCAGGACACACAGATGAAGCTTAACGAATTCCAACAACAATTTTTGTCACTGTATGGCGCGCCTGCTCAAGGTATTGCAGCAGCACCGGGGCGTGTAAACCTCATTGGCGAATTTACCGACTACAACGACGGTTTTGTTTTACCGTGTTCGTTAGAGTTTCGTACCCAAGTAATGTTTAAAGAGCGCGACGACAATATTATCACTGTGCATTCTTTAAATTACCCAGGCGAAAAAGACAGCTTTAGCGTTGATGAAGAAATCACTGAAGGCCAGTCGCAATGGGGTAACTACATTCGTGCTGTTACTTATGTTCTTAAAAGAGCGGGCTACACACTGCGTGGCGCCGACCTACTTATTGACAGCAACTTACCGCAAGGTAGTGGCTTGTCGTCATCGGCCGCACTAGAAGTTGCTGTAGGCGGTATGTTTAACCATATTGCACAGCTTGGTTTACCGCCAGAGCAAATTGCGCTATTTGGTCAAGAAGCCGAAAACGACTTTATGCATTGCCAATGCGGCATTATGGATCAGCTTATTTCAGCTAAAGGCGAGAACGGTCATGCGCTATTAATCGACTGTGAAAACCTCGCAACTAAATCAGTTAAAGTTCCTGATGATTTAAATATTGTTATTGTTAATTCAAACTACCCGCGTAAGTTGGTTGATAGCGAATACAACCAGCGCCGTATTGACTGCGAACAAGCTGCTGTAAAAATGGGTGTAGAAACACTTCGCCAAGCCACCATGGCTGGCCTGCAAGCAGTAAAAGCGACATTAAGCGAAAACGAATATAAACGTGCACACCACGTAATTAGCGAAAACGACCGTGTAATTGCAGCAACTACTGCACTACAAAATAACAATATGGATGCACTTCGTACGCTAATGGCTGCATCGCACCAATCGCTTAAACACGATTTTGAAGTAACCGTACCTGCAACCGATGGCCTAGTAGAGATTTGTAAAGAAGCGATGGGCGAGCGTGGCGCAGTTCGTATGACGGGTGGCGGCTTTGGTGGTGCTATTGTATGTTTGTGTCGCGATGCGGAAGTACCACTAATTAAAGCTGCGGTAGAAAAGCATTACTTTGAGCGTTTTAGCCTAAATGCTGATATTTACGTATGTTCAGCGGGTTCAGGATTACAAATTACGTCTTTTTAAATAAACTTAAGGAATAAGCATGGCAAAGGTTAATTGGGGAATTATTGGGTGTGGCAATATAGCTCACACCTTTGCTAAAAGCATTGCGCATTGCAGTGATGCACAGCTTATTGGCGCTGCATCAACGAGTATGCAGCGCGCTAAAGAATTTGCCACACCGTACAATATTCAAGGCTATGAGAGCTATCAAGCTCTTATGCAATGCCCAAATATAGATGCCGTATATATTGCCAATACCCACGATCAACACTTTAAAACTATCGCCCAATGCTTAAAACACAATAAGCACGTGCTAAGCGAAAAACCGATTACCGTTAATGCTAAGCAATTGCAAAACCTCACTGAGCTTGCAAAGCAACAAAACTGCTTTTTAATGGAAGGCGTTTGGATGCGGTTTTTACCAGCCATAGTAAAATTACAACAACTCCTAAATGAAGGTGTTATTGGTAATGTGCACAGTGTTAATGCCAACTTTAGTTTACCTGGCAGCTTTGCCGACACTCACCGATTAATGAATCCTGTAACAGCCGGTGGCGCCCTGCTCGATTTAGGTATTTATCCTATTTCGATTGCTGATGTGGTATTTAATAAAACCCCTGAACACATCAAATCCTTTGTACATAAAAGCACAACCGGCGTTGATGAGCGAAGCACTGCTATAGTTGATTACGGTAACGGGCAATTTGCATCTCTTGCCAGCGCACTGCAGCAAAATGGCCCAACAGAAGCATGTATTAATGGTGAGCTTGGCTATATTCGAATACCTCAGTTTGTAGGTGCACAAACGCTAGAGCTACACATAAAAGACCAAGACCCTCAGTACTTTGAATACAACTTTAGTGACGATGAAAACTTTAAGTTTGAAATTACACATGTCACGCAGTGTATATTACAAAAACATACCCAAAGCAGCGTGTTGCCCCTCGGTACTAGCTTACGAGTTATGAACATCATGGATACCTTGCGAGCACAATGGCAGCTGCAATATAGCAATGTCGTCGAGTCGGCTGAACTGACAAATTAAAAAATAAAAATACACAACAAGGACACACAATGACACACACACTCAAGGCGCTTTCAAAAGCCATATTACTTGCAACGTGCAGTTTATCTGCCAGTGTAGCTGTTGCTGAATCTAATAAACCAGAGCAGCTATATCCGCCAATCACTAGCGAAGTACTGCCAGAGCTTGCAGCTAAAGGTAGCTACAATGTAGGTGTGCAAACACTTGATTTAGTTAACCCTGCGCAATTTGACCCCGCTACACAAGGCCAAAAAGATCGTCCTTTAAAAGTAGAGGTGTGGTATCCGGCTGCAAATACAGCAAAAGCGCCACTTACCAGCTACACCGATCAAACTCGCTCAGGTAAAGAGTTTACTCTGCAAGCCGATGCAATGCGTGATGTCACCATTAATAATAAAGAGCACTACCCTGTGATAGTGCTTTCGCACGGTTATACCGGTTACCGTACAATTATGTACTACCTTGGCGAGCATTTAGCGTCACACGGTTACATTGTGGTAGCTATTGATCATACTGACTCAACCAATGCCGATGTTGATTTTAATAATGCGCCGTTCTCTGGCTTTTTTAGCACGCTTATAAATCGCTCACGCGATCAGCAGTTTGTTATTAATTACTTTAACGAACAAAACAACTTTGCAAGTAAGCAAGTAGATAACAAAAGCGCAGGTGTAATTGGTTACTCAATGGGTGGCTATGGCGCTGTAAATACGATAGGTGGTTGTTACGCTTTTAATGAGCAAACAACGGCTATGTTTACGGGTATGAAAGACCCTGCTCAAATTAAACAAGTACAGCAATTACTAAACAGCTGCGCTGGTGGGCAATACCAAAACCCAAAAGTAGACCCACGTATAAAAGCGATGGTAGCCTTTGCACCATGGGGCGGACAGCACGCTATATTTGATGCCAAAGCAATGGAAAATATTAAAGTACCTTCGCTTTATATAGCCGGTAACTTAGATGACATTTCAGGCTATGAAGGCATTAAAAGTCTTTATGAACAAACAGGCAGCAAAGATAAGTACATGCTTACTTACAAAAATGCACGCCACAATATTGCACCACACCCAGCCCCTGCTATTGCACAAAGCAGCAGTGAGCTAGATATAGGCCATTACTACGAGCCTTCGTGGTCTATGCGTACACTAAACGAAATCAACAAACACTTTGTACTTGCCATGATGGATTGCCACGTAAAAGGCATAGCCAGCGAGTGTAAATACTTAGATTTACCACAAAACGGCGACCAAGCTGTTGTTGATGGTAAGCCGCTGCCACAGTGGCGCGGGTTTGATAATCGCTTTTCTACCGGTATGGATTGGCAACAAGCTAAACCTCACACCAAGTAATAATAAGCTTTAAGCGGTTGTTTTAATCAATAGCCGCGTACGCCCTTAAAATAATGCAAAAATAAAACGCCTTTTATATAAAAGAGTTACCTGAAAATATTGGCGTGTTTATTTTTTAATCTGCTATTTTAAGAAAAAACCATTGCCATTAACTTCGGTTAAAGGCAATCTAGTCATATATAAGATAAGATAAATAACACAAATATCATGTCCAAATACATACTCTCAATTGATCAAGGAACCACAAGCTCTCGGGCCATCTTGTTTACAAAAGATGCAGACGTTTTTGGTACAGCACAACAAGAATTTTCGCAGCATTTTCCACAAAATGGTTGGGTAGAACACGACCCTAACGATATTTGGCAAACAGTGCTTAGCACTAGTCGCGAAGTGTTAACTAAAAACGATGTAAAGCCTGAAGAAATTATTGCCATTGGTATCACCAATCAGCGCGAAACCACTTTGGTATGGAACAAAAAAACAGGCAAAACAATTTATAACGCTATTGTATGGCAAGACCGTCGCACCAGTGACTATTGCGAAAGCCTAACAACTGAAGAGCTTTGCCAAACGATAAGCGAAAAAACAGGCTTACTGCTCGACCCTTACTTTTCGGCTACTAAAGTTCGTTGGATTTTAGATAACGTTGAAGGCGCACGCGAACAAGCCCTTGCAGGCGAACTTGCCTTCGGTACGGTTGACACTTACCTACTTTGGCAGCTAACAGGCGGCAAAGAGCACCGCACCGATGCAACCAATGCATCGCGCACCATGTTATTTAATATTCATACCCAGCAGTGGGATCAAGAGCTTTTAGAGTTATTCGACATTCCAGAATCGATGCTGCCAGAAGTAATGGATTCAGCTGACGAGTTTGGTTCAACCAGTGCTGATATTTTTGGCGCGCCAATTCGCGTATGTGGTATTGCAGGCGATCAACAAGCTGCGCTTGTAGGACATGCATGTTTTGAACAAGGCATGGCTAAAAGTACTTACGGTACTGGCTGTTTTTTAATGCTTAACACTGGCGAAAAAGCACTGACCTCAGAAAACCGCTTACTGACCACTGTTGCCTACAGATTAAACGGCAAGCCAACTTACGCCATTGAAGGCAGTATATTTATGGCTGGCGCAACTATGCAGTGGATTGTTGAAGGCTTAAAGCTACTTAGCCATGCTGGCGAAAGTGAGTCGATGGTTAAAGATGTACCGCTCGATCATGGTGTATTTTTAGTGCCTTCGTTTACGGGTTTAGGCGCTCCTTACTGGGACCCTAATGCGCGTGGCGCTATTTTAGGGCTAACACGCGATTCGGGTATTAGCACCATAGTTGCCGCAGCGCTGCAATCAGTTGGTTACCAGACCAAAGATTTACAAAAAGCGATGGAGCGTGATGGTCTTCGCCCAAGTGTGCTTCGTGTAGATGGCGGTATGGTAAAAAATAATTGGGTTATGACCTTTTTATCAAACATTTTAGGCGCAACAGTTGAGCGCCCAACTGTGACCGAAACCACTTCTTTAGGCGTAGCATATTTAGCTGGCTTACAAACAGGTGTGTACGAGTCGACTGAGCAGTTATCTAAAATGTGGACATGCGACCGTCGTTTTGAGCCAACCATGAGTGCCGACGAGCGTAACGATCTATACGCAAAATGGCAGCACTGCGTAGCTCAAGTATGCTTAACGAATAAAAACTGCCCATAGTAAATACTAAGTGGTTAAGGCTAATACTTTAACCACTTTGCTTTTTTAACTTAGCTAAATGCTAGATTTAAAAAGCATGCTTTACTGCTTTAAATTGAAAATGGATTGGCGTCAAAATTAACGAATAAAAATCTGGGTTTTCTATTGTCAAATGAAAACAGCAGCTTTATGATGCTTATGTCTTATTTATATTACAAATAAAAAGGTTAGCTCGGTGGAATTAGCAGATAACGAATATGACTTACTAGTCATCGGTGGCGGTGTAAACGGCACTGGAATAGCAGCTGATGCAGCAGGCAGAGGATTAAAAGTACTCTTGTGCGAACAATCAGACCTTGCCTGTGCAACATCTTCAAACAGTTCTAAGCTGATCCACGGTGGTCTGCGCTACCTTGAGCATTACGAATTTAGATTAGTAAAAGAAGCCCTAGCAGAGCGAGAAGTGCTACTTAAGAACGCACCTCACATTATGTGGCCACTAACCTTTAGATTGCCGCATCAAAAGCATTTACGCCCTGCGTGGATGATTCGCATTGGTTTGTTTATGTATGACAACCTAGCGAAACGCGAAACACTTGCGGGTTCTCGAAGCATTAAATTTGGTGAAAATAGCGTTTTAGAACCCTCTATTACCAAAGGGTTTGAATACTCTGATGGCTGGGTTGACGATTCTCGCTTAGTCGTTTTAAACGCCCTTGCAGCGCAGGAAAAAGGCGCCGTTATTACCACACAAACTAAGTGTGTAAATGCTAAACGTGAGCAAGGTAAATGGCAGGTAACGCTTGAGCAGCAAAAGAGTAAAGCTAAATACACCATTTCTGCCAAAGGCATTGTTAATGCTGCGGGTCCTTGGGTAGCTAAATTATTTGATGAAGCCCTAACAGAAAAATCACCACAAAATATTCGCCTTGTAAAAGGTAGTCACATTGTAGTGCCTCGCATTCACGATGAGAAACAAGCTTATATTTTACAAAATAAAGATCAGCGCATTGTGTTTGTTATTCCGTTTGAAGATGACTTCTCACTTATTGGCACAACCGATGTAGAACACAAAGGTGAAGCACAAGACGTTAAAATTAGTGATGAAGAAATTGATTACTTAATTGATATTACTAATACCTACTTTAAACAACCGATTAAACGCGAAGACATAGTACATACCTTTTCAGGTGTACGCCCATTACTTGATGACGAATCAGTTAATGCACAAGCCGTTACTCGCGATTATAAATTAGAGCTTTCGAGTGATGCTAAGCAAACACCTCTACTGAGTGTGTTTGGTGGAAAAATTACAACTTATCGCAAACTTGCCGAAGCTGCGGTTAATAAGCTTGAAGACTTTTACCCACAAATGAGCAAAGCGTGGACCAAGCATAGCTCGCTCCCTGGTGGTGATTTTAGCTCTGTAGAAGCACTTAAATCAGAGCTAAAAGCAAAATACGAATGGCTACCTGAAATAACACTTAAACGTTTTGTACGCACTTATGGTACTCGTGCTAAACATATATTAGGTAGTGCAACTGGGTTGAGTGATTTAGGCCAAGATTTTGGCCATGGTTTATTTGCAGCAGAAGTAGATTACTTGCTAAATGAAGAGTGGGCAGAAAACGCATACAATATTTTATGGCGCCGCAGCAAATTAGGACTACGTTTTAATGAGGCACAAGTTGCTGCGCTTAATGATTATATTGAGCAAAGCAAAGCGGCTAAAATTGCTTAATAACCGCTAAAGTAATTGGCTGATATAGTCCTAAAAACTTCCCGTGCAACCCCTTTATAATTTAATTATTATAGAGGGGTTTATTTTTTTGACTCTAAATTAAATAAGTAATTAAAGCCGCTTAGCGTGGCTGTTTTAATATCAAACTCAACACACTTAACACCAATTTGTTTAAGCGCTGTGGTAAAACACTTATTAAGCTGCTTTGTGCCAATCACCACAACTTGTGTATCACTCAATAATTGCCATTCGCTAGCATGGCGAGCTGCTCGTACATCACTGCCAATTAATACACCCGACAAATAGGCTTTAGCTTGTACTGGCGTTAACTCCTTTGAAAGCTGGCGTGTACGCACACTAAAAATACCATGTGCCAAGTTACCGCTATCACTACCTAAAGTTAGCTCACAGCCTTGCTCAAATGCTTTAAAATCAAAATCACCTTCTGCGCAGTCGTTAGGAATTAAAACACTTTGATGACACAACAAATCATATAACTCACCGGTCATAGCTGTTTTAAAGCAAATGATTTCGCCGTTGTTTATAAGCACCCATTTAGTATGTGTACCAGGTAAACATAATAATATTTTACCTTGTTGATACTCTGGATTTTGTTTTAAAAACCCTAAAATTTGCAGCTCTTCGCCGCGCATTACATCAAATAAGCTATTTTGCAGCGTACACTTTGTGCCTGGTAGCGCTTTAATTGTATGCCCATCGCAATCAAAGCTAACCGCAGCATTAAGTAGCCCTTCGGGATTAATTGGGCATTCTAAATATGGCGTTTCGTGCCAGCCGATGCTTGAGGTAATTTGCCCTGCAATATATATAGGTAAACTGCCATATTCTTGCTTCCACACCGAAATCGTGTCGATTAGGGTTTGCTCAAAATTTTGATTCGCCTTAACAACGCCAGGGCCATCACGTTGTGCTAATAATTTAAGTGTTGATTGCGCTTGTACTTCGCACAAATAAGCACGTAAATGGCTCGTGCCCCAGTCAACAGCAATAAAAAGAGATGAATTAGCCAAGCTTTAAAGCCTCCCACCGTCGATTTTAATACTCTGCCCGGTGATCATACTGCTTTCATCGGCGGCTAAAAAGAGTGCCAAATTAGCAACATCTTCAGGGGTAACTAATTTTTTAAGCGCCATGGCTTCCATCCACTTAACTTGCTCTTCTTCGGTAAACCAACTTGCTAGTTGACGGTCGGTGGCCACCCACCCTGGCAAAATAGCGTTAACGCGAATACCAAACTCGCCGTAATCGCGAGCCAATGCCTTAGTCATACCAATTAGCCCTGCTTTTGCGGTTACATAGCCTGCCATTTGTGGCTGGCCCATAATCGCGTTAATAGAGCTAAAATTAATGATACTGCCGGCTCCATCGCCTTTCATAAAAGACATAGCAACTTGAGAGGCAAAAAATGCAGGGTTTAAGTTTATTTGTAAGCACTGATCCCAGTCTTGCACTGTAACGTCTTCGCTCGCTTGGCGGCGGTCGTTCGCTACATTATTAACTAATACATTAATGGCACCAAAAGCGGCGCATGCATCCACAAGTGATTGCTGAAGTGCATGAGAGTCAGTTACATCAACTTGCCTATACCATAGTTTTGCATTGGGTAAATCACGAATAAGCGATTGCGCTGCCTTATCATCAATATCTATAAATGCTACTTTTGCATTTTGGTTTACAAAGGATTTAACCATTGCTCTACCAATGCCTGATGCACCGCCTGTAATAAAAATAACTTTACCAGAAAGACTATGATATTGAGCTAGGGTATTCAAATTCAACTCTCCATACAGCGCATTTTCAATTTCATTTAAACTCTTTATAAACTTACATTTACAGTATAAAGAGCCAAACTAAGTTGTTATTGCTGTGTTAAAATATTTAGCTAATTAAAAGTTTATATCATATCCTTGAGTACATTAATATGATATATGATATATAATAAAGCAATATATCAACTCGGAATCCTGCGCAATGAAAAGCCAACCCCGTCAAAATTTAACACAACAATTAACCCACGATTTGGGTTTTGCTATTGTGCGTGGTGTTTACCCTGTAAGCGAAGGCCTGCCTTCTGAAGCCGATTTATGTATAAAGTATGATGTAAGTCGCAGCGCTACCCGCGAAGCGGTAAAAATGCTCTCTGCTAAAGGATTAATTTCATCCCGTCCTAAGCAAGGTATTCGTGTATTACCTGAAAGTAGCTGGAACATGTTTGATACCGACGTACTACGTTGGATTTTAAGCAGCAAGCCATCACTGTCATTATTAAAAGAGTTTACTCAAGTACGTGTCGCGCTTGAGCCACAAGCGGCCGCTCTTGCAGCACTAAATGCAACTGCTGAACAACTCGCTGAAATTGATAACGCCTTAGCCCGTATGGCTGAAGCAGACGAAGGCTTGGACGACCCACTAGAAGCCGACATTGCTTTTCATACCAGCATATTAGTGGCCAGTAACAATCGCTTTTTTGTGCAGTTAACTGAGTTTATTAGTACTGCCCTTAGAGTAAGTATTCGTTATACAAACCACATTAAAGGTGTACCGGGCGCAGACGTTGCTAAGCACGCTGATATTTTAGAAACCATAAAGTCACGCGATCCTGAACGCGCTAAAAAAGCAGTAGAAACAATTTTAGAAGAAGCACTGCAGTTAATTGAATCTAAATTAGTTTAATGTTAGTTCAACATATTGTATAAATATTGAGTCCATCGAATTTACTCTTTGCAGTACATTCGATGGACTTTTTTATTGCCTATAAAACTTAAATTACAGGCATTAAAAAATCCGATATCAGTCTCCTGATATCGGATTTTTAGTTATTTAAATCAACTTAATAACTCTGGTTATTAATTGAGATAAAACGCCTTTTACAGGCTAGAATTACAATCCTAATTTCTTCTCAAGATAGTGGATGTTAGTACCACCATTTTGGAAGTTTTCATCTGCAAGAATTCTCTTATG
Organism: Pseudoalteromonas sp. SWYJZ12; assembly: GCF_015864395.1. Taxonomy (NCBI): domain Bacteria; kingdom Pseudomonadati; phylum Pseudomonadota; class Gammaproteobacteria; order Alteromonadales; family Pseudoalteromonadaceae; genus Pseudoalteromonas; species Pseudoalteromonas sp. SWYJZ12. Next base: position 54,603 of record NZ_JADYXH010000012.1, on the reverse strand, counting down.
CAAAGGAGTATTAGTTTTAATTCCGTCAATTACTAGCTCGTTAAGTGCATTGCGCGCACGGGCAATAGCTACATCACGGTTTTCACCGTAAGTAATTAACTTACCAATCATTGAATCGTAATGTGGTGGAACCGTGTAGTCAGCGTAAATATGGCTGTCCCAACGAATACCTAAACCACCTGCTGGATGGAAACGTGTAATTTTACCCGGTGACGGGATAAACGTTTCAGGATCTTCAGCATTAATACGACATTCAATAGCATGACCACGAATAACAACGTCGTCTTGAGTGAATGATAACGGTTGACCCGCTGCAATTTTTAACTGCTCTTTCACTAAATCGATACCAGTAACCATTTCAGTTACAGGGTGTTCAACCTGAATACGTGTATTCATTTCGATGAAGTAAAACTCGCCGTTTTCGTATAAAAACTCAAACGTACCTGCACCGCGGTATCCAATTTCGATACATGCACGTGTACAGCGCTCGCCAATGAATTTACGCGTTTCAGCAGTAATTCCTGGTGCTGGAGCTTCTTCAACTACTTTTTGGTGACGACGTTGCATAGAACAATCACGTTCACCTAAATGTACTGCATTACCTTGGCCGTCTGCTAATACTTGAACTTCGATGTGGCGTGGGTTTTCAAGGAATTTTTCCATGTAAACCATGCTATTACCAAAGAATTGCTTAGCTTCTTGCTGTGTTAATGCAATTGAATCAATAAGTTCAGATTCGCTGCGAACAACACGCATACCACGACCACCACCGCCACCAGCGGCTTTGATGATTACCGGGTAACCGATACGCTTAGCGATTTGCATGTTGCGTTCTTTATCATCTGATACTGGACCGTCAGAGCCAGGAACACATGGAACGCCTGCTTTACGCATTGCTGCAATAGCAGACACTTTATCACCCATAAGGCGAATAGTGTCGCCACGAGGACCGATAAATACAAAACCACTTTGCTCAACTTGGTCGGCAAAATCAGCATTTTCTGCAAGGAAACCGTAACCAGGATGAATCGCTACAGCGTCAGTTATTTCAGCCGCAGCAATAATGCGCGGAATATCTAAATAACTTTCAGTTGCTGATGGTCTACCAATACAGATGGTTTCATCTGCAAGCAATACATGCTTAAGATCGCGATCTGCCGTTGAATGCACAGCAACCGTTTTGATCCCAAGCTCTTTGCAGGCGCGCAATATACGAAGTGCAATTTCACCTCGGTTTGCAATGACTACTTTATCTAACATTAGAGTTGGCCTTTTAGGTTACGCTATTATTCAATGATGAATAGAGGTTGATCAAATTCTATTGGCTCGCCATTTTCAGCTAAGATAGCTCTTACTGTACCGGCTTTATCTGATTCAATTTGGTTCATCATTTTCATAGCTTCGATAATACAAAGTGTATCGCCAACTTTAACTTGCTGACCAACTTCTACATATGCTGGAGCTTCAGGAGACGCAGCTGAGTAAAAAGAACCAACCATTGGTGATTTAACTTGATGACCCGTAGGCTCAGCTGGTGCTGCTGCTTCAACAGCTACAGGAGCCGCTGCAACTGGTGCTGCTGGCGCTGGTGCATATTGCTGTGGAGCAAATTGCGGGTAACCAGGGCCTGCGCTCATGTTGTTACGGTTAATACGTACTGATTCTTCACCTTCAGTGATTTCTAGCTCAGCAATACCTGATTCTTCTACTAATTCGATAAGCTTCTTTATCTTGCGAATATCCATTACACGACCCGCCTGTTAGTTTGTGTGTTAATTTAAATTAAATTGCGCTTTGCAACCGGCTCACAGCGGCATTTAATGCTGCGTGATAACCCATTGCGCCTAATCCACATATCACGCCTTGTGCCACATCAGAAAAATACGAATGATGACGAAAGGCTTCACGTGCGTGCACATTACTTAAGTGCACCTCAAAAAACGGAATATCAACACTCAACAGTGCATCACGTAATGCGACGCTAGTATGCGTAAATGCAGCTGGGTTGATAATTATGTAATCAACCGCTTGCCAAGCATCGTGAATTCGTTCGATGAGTGCTTGCTCACTATTACTTTGAAAATGCGTTAACTCAACATCTAGACTATTAGCAGCACTGGTTAGCTCCTCCATAATCTCACTCAGCGTCTGAAAACCGTATTTATCCGGTTCACGTTTACCAAGCATGTTTAAATTTGGACCATTTATAACTAAAAGGTTAAATTTTGCAGCCATAATACGCGATGTATCCTATAAGTAATGAGTTAAGCGGTTACTAACTAGTTTTTCACTTTTAAGTAAGCAGAAAAAGCAATGTAGCAACAATTTCTCACGTTAACCAACTATTATAGTGATTTCGACGTAAATAGCAGCAAAATACTGGTCTTATCAGTGTCGTGGGTACAAATATAAGAAGAATTAAGAAGGTGCCACTTAGTCAATTCAAGTGGCACTATTGCACTATTATTGTGCGCTGGCGCGCACAACTGCTAGGTGTTTAGCAAAGTCCTCAGCATTTAAAAAGCCCGTTACGCGCTGCGTACTAAGCTCTTGTCCTTGAGTATTAAAAAACAAAATACTAGGTAAACCAAACACCGTGTACTCTTCCATTAGCTCAATTGTTTTATTATCACTCTCAGTTAAATCAATTTGAATAAGCTGATAGTGGCTAAACTCACTTTGCACTTTGGTATCAGGAAAGGTGTAATGTTCAAACTCTTTACACGCCACACACCAGTCGGCATATAAATCGACCATAACCATTCGACCTTCGTCGTTTGCTTGTGCAACTGCTTCTTTTAATTCTGCTAAATCAGCAACCTGTTTAAACTCATTATTTTGTGAGCTTACCTGTACTGTTTGTACTTGTACTGGCCAAAAGTAGTTTTTAGTCAACGTAAAGCCAGTAATAACTAATAGAGTTGCAGCAAACCATAATGCAGTTTTTAACTTGCTTTGTGTTTGGCTACTTTGCCAATGATGTAAGTACAGTGCTGTTGCTAATGCAAGCACACCTGCCATTAATAATATAATCTCGGCGCTTACTAGTCGCTCAAGTAATATAAGCGGCACAACGAGCATCACAAAACCAAACAAGGTTTTAACTTGCTCCATCCAACCACCCGCTTTAGGAAGCAATTTACCGCCAGATGTACCAAGTAATAACAATGGCAATCCCATACCTAAACTGAGCACGTACAGTGTTAAACCACCTACTAAGTAATCACCACTTTGCGCTACAAATAACAGTGCCGCCGACAGTGGCGCAGTAGTACAAGGTGATGCTATTAAGCCCGAAAGTACACCCATTAAAAATACGCCAACGTAGTTGCCGCCTTTTTGGTTGTTACTTACTTGGGTTAGCTTGCTCATCATACTGCTTGGCAGTTTAATTTCGTACCAACCAAACATCGACATAGCCAATAATACAAATAATAAACTAAAACTGATTAACACAAATGGATGCTGTAAATACCCCTGCACTTGCCCACCAAGCGCAGCAACAACTAAGCCAAGCGCTGCATAGGTAACTGCCATACCTTGTATATATACAAACGACAACGCAAACGCTTTTTTAGTTGAAAGGTTTTGCTGACCCGCAATTAAGCTCGACAAAATTGGAAACATTGGGAATACGCATGGCGTAAAAGCAAGGCCTACACCAACAGCAAAAAATATGAGTAAATTAGTTATTAAGCTCTGACTGGCTAATTGCTCAGTAAAAGTCAGTTCTTTTTCGGTGTCATCCGAATTTGTTGTAGGTTCAGCTGCTGGATCGTTAAGTGCTGCAAATGTACTTTGCGCTGTTGCCGCTTCATCGGTAGCGCTATTTTGATCTACATTTTTAATCTGTGCGCCACTAATTACACTAAGTGGAATGCTAATCACTTCCGGTGGATAACAAAGCCCTGCTTTTGCACAGCCCTGATAGCGAACTTTAACAACCGCTCCCTCAGTGATATTACTTAACTTACTAACAACGCTCGCGGTATTAAAAAAGACTTCTGTTTTACCAAAAAATTCATCTTCAATAATTTCGCCACTACCCGAGTCACCTACTTGAATGTTTGCGCCCTTGGCAATGATTTCTATTTTCTTTTTATATAAATAATAGTCTGGCGCTATATCCCAACCTACAAACAAGGTGCTGCCTTGCTGATCAAAGTCAAATACAAACGCTTGGTCTACAGGTAAAAAAGTGTGTTGAGGAGGCCCAAGTAGATCACCAAGCACATTATTAGTCGCAGCCTTTACAGGTACGGTTAATAATGTAACCAACAATAAAAAGAAAAAACGCATTAATTCAGTACCTCGTCCATCCAATTAAAATACGCCAAATTTCCCGTAGAAACTTCTAAAACCTGAATCTCTGGCACTTCGTAGCTATGTAACTCTTTTATTGTTAGAAACACATCGTTCATTTTATCTGATTTCGTTTTTATAAGTAGCTTAGCCTCAGTTGCTTCTGCAACTTCGCCTTCCCACATATAAATAGAGCCCATGTTAGGTAAAATATTTACACAAGCAGCTAGTTTTTTTTCTACCAACGCCCTTGCAAGTGTTCGTGCTTCTGCTTCGTCTTTGCAGGTCGTAAAAATCATTTTAAAATGCGTAGTCATTATGAACCTATACTTATTGGACAGTGTCTAGCATCATAGTATCTGATAGCCGATACAATGTGTAGACGCTAAAATATCAGTAAAATGACGATACCTATGCCCTAACCTTGAAAAGAGACCTCGTCACCCTCATTTATATTTCATCAACTCTTTTGAGTGTCATTATTTAGAGAGCGCTATGTTTAGATTTTTATTTGTGTTGTTTATTATCATCCCTATCATCGAAATCGCTTTGCTGATTCAAGTAAGCGACGTGATTGGCGGATTTGCAACAATTGCACTTGTTGTTATTACGGCGATTTTAGGTGCCAAAATGGTTAAAACACAAGGTATGGGGGCGCTGCAAAACGTACAAGCGCAAATGGCGCAAGGGCAAATGCCAGCCAAAGAATTATTTACCGGTATATGCGTTGTAATTGCAGGTGTATTACTCCTTACTCCTGGCATTATGACTGACGTATTTGGGCTACTATTATTAACCCCTGCAATTCGTAACAAATTGGCTGCAGGCCTTGCTAGCCAAGCAACTGTTAGAATGAGCGCAGGCATGCAACAAGGGCCATCGCCGTTTGCTGGGCAGCAACATGCTGAACGAGAGCAAGGGCAAATGGAACGACCAACCACTATTGATGGTGAATATGAGCGAAAAGATTAAAAATTTATCGTTTTTTCTCTTGGAATTTTTCACTCTACCCCCATTAATGAATGCAAATTAGAAAAGCTTTTTTCTGTACTGTTCAGAAACTGTTAGGAGAACTAAAAAACATGAACATTCGTCCTTTACAAGATCGCGTAATCGTTAAACGTCTAGAAGAAGAAACAAAATCTGCTGGCGGTATTGTATTAACTGGCTCTGCAGCTGAAAAATCAACTCGCGGAGAAGTTGTAGCCGTAGGTAATGGTCGCGTTTTAGAAAACGGTGACGTGAGAGCGTTAGAAGTTAAAGCCGGTGACACTGTGTTATTTGGCTCATATGTTGAAAAAGTTGAAAAGATCGAAGGTCAAGAGTACCTGATCATGCGTGAAGATAATATTTTAGGCATTGTAGGCTAAACCTACTTTTCGTTTATAAACATTTAAGAATTTAGAGGAATTTAAAACATGGCAGCAAAAGAAGTACTTTTTGCAGGTGACGCACGCGCTAAAATGCTAACTGGCGTAAACATCCTAGCAAACGCAGTAAAAGTTACATTAGGTCCTAAAGGCCGTAACGTTGTACTAGATAAATCATTTGGCTCACCAGTTATCACTAAAGATGGTGTATCTGTAGCAAAAGAAATCGAACTTGAAGACAAGTTTGAGAACATGGGCGCACAAATGGTTAAAGAAGTTGCATCTAAAGCAAATGATGCAGCCGGCGATGGTACAACTACCGCTACAGTACTTGCACAGTCTATTGTTAATGAAGGCCTTAAAGCTGTTGCAGCGGGCATGAACCCAATGGATCTTAAGCGCGGCATCGACAAAGCAGTTATTGCTGCTGTTGCAGAGCTTAAAGCGTTATCTGTTCCTTGTTCTGATACTAAAGCAATTGCACAAGTAGGTACTATTTCAGCTAACTCTGATAAAGAGATTGGCGACATCATTGCACAAGCAATGGAAAAAGTAGGCCGTAACAGTGGTGTTATTACTGTAGAAGAAGGTCAATCACTTGAAAACGAACTAGATGTTGTTGAAGGCATGCAGTTTGACCGTGGTTACTTATCTCCTTACTTTATCAACAGCCCAGAAAAAGGTACTGTTGAACTAGATAACCCATTTATTCTACTTGTAGATAAAAAAATATCTAACATCCGCGAATTATTGCCAACATTAGAAGCGGTTGCTAAAGCAAGCAAACCACTACTAATCATCGCAGAAGACCTTGAAGGCGAAGCACTAGCTACATTAGTAGTTAATAACATGCGCGGTATTGTTAAAGTATCAGCTGTTAAAGCACCTGGTTTTGGCGACCGTCGTAAAGCAATGCTACAAGATATCGCTGTATTAACTGGCGGTACTGTAATTTCTGAAGAAATCGGCTTAGAGCTTGAAAAAGCAACAGTTGAAGACCTAGGTACAGCTAAGCGCGTAATTATCACTAAAGATGATACAACAATCATTGATGGTGCTGGTGAAGAAGCGGGTATTAGCGGTCGTGTTTCACAAATTAAAGCACAAATCGAAGAAGCAACATCAGACTACGATAAAGAGAAACTACAAGAGCGCATGGCTAAACTAGCTGGCGGTGTTGCAGTAATCAAAGTAGGTGCTGCTACTGAAATGGAAATGAAAGAGAAAAAAGACCGCGTTGAAGATGCATTAAATGCAACTCGTGCAGCGGTTGAAGAAGGCGTAGTACCTGGTGGCGGTGTTGCACTTGTACGTGCAGCTAGCAAGCTAGTTGATTTAGTTGGCGACAACGAAGATCAAAACCACGGTATTAAAGTTGCACTTCGTGCAATGGAAGCACCACTTCGTCAAATCGTAACTAACGCTGGCGAAGAAGCATCAGTTGTAATTAACGCAGTTAAAGGCGGCGACGGTAACTTTGGTTACAACGCAGCAACTGGTGAATACAACGACATGATTGAAATGGGTATCCTAGATCCAACTAAAGTAACACGCTCTGCATTACAGTTTGCAGGGTCTATTGCGGGTCTAATGATCACTACTGAAGCAATGGTAGCTGAAATCCCAAAAGATGAAGCTGGTGGCGCTGATATGGGTGGCATGGGCGGAATGGGTGGTATGGGCGGAATGATGTAATCATCCTCTAAACACCTAGCTCAAATAAAAACCCAGCTTCGGCTGGGTTTTTAGCTATTGGGCACAAATAAAGTAAAAGCCACAGGTGTGGCTAATTAATAAAATGACTTCGCGTATCCCTTTGCTTCTTAAATGCATGCCAAGCCATACTCAGAGTTAATTTTATTTATTAAAAATTATTAAGGATATTAAGATGAATAAAAAACCTGAACTGATCATCTCATCACTCGATGCAGATAGATTGTATGACTTAATGGAATCATTGCCTGCAGGTAGCTTTGCTAATAAAGAAGAATTGGAAGCTGAACTGGCACGAGCAACAATAGTCGAACCTAAAGATATGCCATCGTCAGTTGTAACGATGAACTCAACTGTAAACTTTATTGTTGAGTCTTCTAAAGAAGAATTTACGTTAACCTTGGTGTACCCAAAGAACAGTGACTCTAGCGGCGATAAAATATCGATATTATCACCTGTAGGTAGCGCATTACTTGGGCTAAACCAAGGCGACGAAATTGAGTGGCCTAAACCGAGTGGCGGCTTAATAAAGGTAAAAATAAAAGAAGTAACCTATCAACCAGAACGTGCTGGTGAATTACACAGATAAACACTTTATGCACTTAGTACTAAAAAATCGATTTAAAGTAAACCCAGCCTCGGCTGGGTTTTGCTTTTTATCATAAAGCAGATTGATACTGTTTAATTTATACCTATAACTAAGTTGCATACTGCGGGCATATACCCTGCGTAATCGTTTACTAAATATGATAAAAAGCACATTTATTTAATAGTACGGAGTGAGCTAAACATGACTAACGTTCAACAGCATATCGGCAGCATTGCATTAGTTGTTAAGGACTACGACGATGCCATTGAGTTTTATACTCAAAAGCTCAATTTTGAGTTAGTAGAGGATACTGATTTAGGAGAGGGTAAACGCTGGGTGTTAATTTCACCTCCAAATTCAAACGGGGCTAGTTCAAATGGGACTAATTCGAGCAGGACTAATCTACTGCTTGCTAAAGCCACAACACCCGAACAGATGAGTGCTATTGGTAATCAAACGGGTGGTCGCGTGTTTTTATTTTTGCATACCAATGACTTTTGGCGAGATTATAATTTAATGCTTTTTAAAGGCGTTACATTTAACGAAGAGCCTCGAATAAAACCCTATGGCACCGTAGCGGTTTTTGAAGACTTGTATGGTACAAAATGGGATTTATTACAGCTTAATAATCAGTGAGATAAAATGCTGTTAAATATAAAAGCAAAATTTTTATTAAGCGCAGGAGTTATTGCATCTGCAGCGGCTGTATGGCATTTACTTTGTATATGGGGTGGCACTAGTTGGTTTATATTTGCTCGCGCCCCAATACAAATAATAGAATCATCACAGCAAGGTACATTCCTTGCGCCTTTAGGTAGTATTGCAATAGCTGGACTCATGTTTGCCTGTACTGCATTTGCCTTATCAGCAATTGGCTTAGTGCGTAACATAGTACTTACTAGAACCGCTTTAATTGCTATTGCAACCTTGTGTATCATACGAAGCTTAATAATTATCCCTGCATTAATACGAGCCGATACGTGGAATATTATAGCGAGCAGTGTTTGGCTTTATGTAGGTGTATGCTTTTTAGTGGGTGCAATAACGTTCCACAATTTAAAGCCGAACACTGATAGTTGAGTGACGCTTAAACTCACGTCACTTTATTAACTAACTCTCTTACAATTGCGAATAAATCACTGGGTAGCATTCCCCTTTGCCCGTCTCGCTCACTTGCGATATCACCGGCTTTAGCATGCAGTGTTACACCATAGCGTGCTGCTTCATCAATAGTTAAACCTTGAGCAAGTAAGGCACCAATAATACCAGTAAGTACATCGCCACTGCCGCCAACGGCCAATGCCGGGTTGCCATCTTCACATACCCACGTGTGCTGGGCATTATCTATTAATGTTCCTGCGCCTTTTAATACACAAGTCGCGTTATAGCGTTTAGCGCAAAGGCGGGCATAATTAAAGCGGTCTGATTCTATGTCGCTGGTGCTAACACTTAGCAGCCGAGAGGCTTCGCCGGGATGTGGCGTAAGTACGCATTGCTCTAACGTGTATGATGAAGCTTTCTTAGCCAGTAAATTAAGGGCATCTGCATCTATAACTAATGGCATTTTATTGTTTTGGCAATATTGCATTACTTCATCGAATGTTTGTTGTGCCCACTCGTCTTGCCCAAGCCCTGGGCCAATAACAACGCAGCTTGCCCACGCTAGCGCTTGATGTAAGTTATTACTGCTTACCATAAGTTCTGGTCTGCCAATACTAATAGGCGTTATTGAGCTTTCGTGTGTATACACTCTTACCATGCCAGCACCCGTTCTAAGAGCTGCTTCACTACTTAACCTAATTGCACCTGCAGTACCTTGATTGCCACCAACACATAAAAGTTTACCGTGGCTTCCTTTGTGACTATTGATTGCCCGCGTGGCTATTCCTTTAAAGCTATTGATATTAACAAGGGTTCCTGAAGATTGAGCGATAGAAGTAAACGCATCACCAATTGCTAAATCATCAAATACTAACTTACCGCTATATTGTTTACCTGCCGTCGTTGTGAGCCCTTGCTTTATACCTATAAAAGTAACGGTTGAAGTCGCTTGTACTGCGCACCCTAAAGGCTGTCCTGTATTTGCTTCAATGCCTGATGGAATATCAATGCTTATTACGGGCTTATCACTGTTAATTACAGCTTTTATTATATTCGCAAAATTATCGCGCACTGCGTTTTTAAGGCCAGTACCAAGGAGCGCATCAATAACTATATCGCACTCATTAAGAGCATCTTTTGTAAAATGAAAAACCACCCCACCCGCTTCTACCCATAGCTGCTGCGCTTTTGCAGCATCACCTTTTAATGTTTTTTCGGGTTCAGCAGCACATACTGTTACATTTTTACCTGATTGCTTGATCAGCCTAGCTACAATGTAACCGTCTCCAGCATTGTTACCATGGCCAACAATGACTAATGTATGCTGTGCATCAAATAGCTGCCATTGCTTATATACAGCCTCTCCTGCTCGCTGCATTAGGGTAAATAAATCGCAATGACTATTTTTAGCCGCTAAAGCTTCACTATCTCTTACTTGTTGTGCGGTAAATAAGGTTTTATTAAGCATAAAGGCTCCTTTAATAGGTGATACTTCACCTTATCAAATACTTATATCTAGCGGCTAGTTCCGTTGACAATTTTAAACTGCAATTTTATTTAAAATCTAACTTAGCAAAATACTCCCAAGCCAATTTGGACATGACCAACATGAGTACGACTAACTTGAGCAAGGTGAGCTAATTAAAGTACAATATAATTAATTAAAGGCTTGGCTTACTTGTAACCCAAGCCTGTTTATTTTTAGGTAGAGAAAAACATGGCACAAACTCGCGGTAACTTATTTATTTTGTCAGCCCCTTCTGGTGCTGGTAAATCAAGCTTAATCAATGCGTTATTAAAAAAACACGCTGACATGAAAGTATCTGTATCACATACAACTCGCGCCCCTCGCCCAGGTGAAGAAAATGGCGTGCATTATCACTTTGTATCTACAGACGAATTTAAAGCGCTTATTGCCAAAGATGACTTTTTTGAATGGGCTCAAGTATTCGATAATTACTACGGCACATCAAAGCAGGCTATTGAGTCGCAACTTGATGCGGGTATTGATGTGTTTTTAGATATTGATTGGCAAGGCGCTCAGCAAGTGCGCAAAATTATGCCAAGCGTACAAACTATTTTTATTCTACCGCCTTCAAAAGAAGAATTAGAACAACGCTTAAATAACCGTGGCCAAGATTCGGCTGAAGTTATTGCCTCTCGTATGGCAAAAGCACAATCTGAAACATCACATTATAACGAATACGACTTTGTAATTGTTAATGATGACTTTGAGAGCGCACTTGGCGACATAGAAATGATTGTAATGGCTCAACGCTTAACACTAAAAGCGCAAGAAGATCGTCATCAAGTTTTACTAAATAGTCTGCTTAAATAATTTAAGCCTACTTAAATTAGGCTTAGGCAAGTAAAACTGATAAAAATTGAACACTGGCTATTGGCGAAAGTGGCTCCTTGGAGTAAACTACGTCTTTGCTTTTAAATTATTTTTGGAGTGCTGTGATGGCCCGCGTAACAGTTGAAGATGCAGTAGATGCAGTTGGTAATCGTTTTGACTTAATTTTAGTTGCGGCTCGTCGTGCCCGCCAAATTGCTGTTGGTGGTAAAACTCCACTAGTAGACCCTGAAAACGATAAGCCAACGGTAGTTGCTTTACGTGAAATTGAATTAGGTTTAGTTGATAGCGCTTCAATGGACTTAATTGACCGTGAAGAACAACAACACCAAGAAGCAGCAGAATTAGCTGCTGTTGCTGCCATTGTTGGTGGCAACCAATAATCGACCTCCCGGTCTGATTTAGCCAACGGCGCAGTATTTCTACTATAGCCGTTGGCAATCCTTTCATTTCATCGTATATTCGTAGCTTACCTAATTTGCTTCACTAGAACATTGGAGTGTGAATGTATCTTTTTGAAGGTCTTAAAAAGAAAATTTCAGAATACTTGCCCGCTGCTGATGTAGAGCTGGTTCAAAAATCTTACGTGGTAGCCCGAGAGGCCCATGAAGGACAAACTCGCTCAAGTGGCGAACCTTACATAACTCATCCAGTAGAAGTAACCCAAATTCTTGCAGGCATGCATCTTGACCATGAAACGCTCATGGCCGCGCTAATGCATGATGTAATTGAAGATACTGATTTTAGCCAACAAGATTTAGCCGAAATTTTTGGCGAAACTGTGGCAGAACTCGTTGAAGGTGTAAGTAAGCTCGATAAGCTCAGCTTTAAAGATAAAAAAGAATTCCAAGCTGAAAACTACCGCAAAATGATTATGGCAATGACTCAGGATATTCGAGTTATTTTAATCAAGCTTGCTGATAGAACGCACAATATGCGTACTTTAGGGGCACTGCGCCCAGATAAGCGCCGCAGAATAGCACGTGAAACGCTTGAGATTTACGCGCCAATAGCAAACCGCTTAGGTATTCACGATATTAAAAATGAGCTTGAAGACTTAGGTTTTCAAGCTTTATATCCTATGCGTCATCGCGCACTTAAATCTGAAGTAGCTAAAGCACGTGGTAATCGCAAAGAAGTTATCACTAATATCCAACATGAAATAGAAGCACGTCTTGAAGAGTCAGGCATTAAAGCGACTGTGTCAGGCCGTGAGAAACATTTATATAGTATTTATAAAAAAATGCTTAATAAAGAACTGCTATTTAACGAAGTTATGGATATTTACGCGTTTAGAATTGCAGTTGATTCTATGGATACGTGTTATCGCGTATTAGGTGTGGCTCATAGTCTTTATAAGCCTATAGAAACACGCTTTAAAGACTATATTGCAGTGCCTAAAACTAATGGTTACCAATCGCTTCATACTTCATTAGTTGGCCCACACGGAATACCTGTTGAGATTCAAATTCGTACTCACGATATGGATCAGATGGCCGACAAAGGTGTAGCGGCGCACTGGATGTATAAAAAATCAGGTGATGGTGCCGGTAATACTTCGCAGCAACGTGCTCGCCAATGGATGCAAAGCTTATTAGAGCTTCAGCAAAGTGCGGGTTCATCGTTTGAATTTATTGAAAACGTAAAAACTGAGCTATTCCCAGAAGAAATTTACGTATTTACACCTGATGGTCGTATTGTTGAGCTACCAATGGGCGCTACCGCAGTCGATTTTGCGTATGCTGTTCATACTGATGTAGGCAACACTTGTGTAGGCGCTCGCGTTAATCGCAAGCCACATCCTTTAAGTAGGCCATTAGATACAGGGCAAACCATAGAGATAATAACAAGCTCAGGTGCCCACCCTAATGCAACATGGCTAAACTTTATTGTTACTGGTAAAGCACGCTTAGGTGTTCGTAATTACCTTAGAAGCCAGCATCATGAAGAGGCTATGCTTTTAGGGCGTCGTTTACTTGATTCGGCATTAGGCGAAAACAAACTAGATAGCATTGCTGATGAAAATATAGCGAGAGTACTTGAAGAGCACGAACTAACTACGCTTCTTGAATTACTTGTAGAAATTGGCTCTGGTAACTTAATGAGTATGTTAATTGCCAAGCGCTTATTGCAAAATGACAATGACGATTTAACTGATATAACAAGCCAAGCTAAAGCGACCATTATTGGTACTGAAGGCATGTTAGTGAATTACTCTAAGTGTTGCCGACCTGTACCAGGCGATGCCATTACGGCTCATATAAGCCAAGGTAAGGGCCTGACCGTTCACCGCCAAGAATGTAAAAATATTCGTGGTTGGGAAAATGAGCGTTCTAAATACTTAGTTGTAAAATGGGACGATAACCCAGAAAAAGAATATATTGCAGCTCTGAGAGTTGAAATTATTAACCATCAAGGCGCGTTAGCTAAGCTAACCAATGTTGTCGCTACAACCCAAGCCAATATTGTCGAAATTGCCACCGATGAAAAAGAAAGTAATTTATACGTGATAGATTTAGGGGTTACCGTTAAAAACCGTATCCACGTTGCTAACATTATGCGCCGCATTCGCGTTATGCCTGATGTACAAAAAGTCTATCGTAAAAAATAAAATAGGAAACACATGAATAAAGCATTTATCTCTACCGACAAAGCACCTGCAGCTATTGGCACTTACAGCCAAGCAGTTAAAGTAGGTACCGCTGTTTATTTATCTGGTCAAATTCCATTAGTTCCAGAAACGATGGAAATGATTTCAGAAGATTTTAGCGAGCAAACGCATCAAGTATTTAAAAATATTGCTGCGGTATGTGAAGAAGCAGGCGGAAAAATTCACGATTTAGTTAAAATCAATATTTACCTAACTGATCTATCTAACTTCGCCACTGTAAATGAGGTGATGAGCCAATACTTTAAACAACCTTACCCAGCTAGAGCTGCATTAGGTGTTCGTGCACTACCAAAAGGTGCACAAGTTGAAATAGACGGAATAATGGAATTACCTTCTACCAATTAAGTATTACAGGCTATAGAGCTTCTCTATAGCCTTTATTTTTCGCTCCGCACTTCGTTTTATCTGACTTCTTGACTCAAAAGTAAATTTCTAGCAATCTGTAGTTGTGTTTTACAAAACAAACTTAACTTAAGTAGTGAAAAAGGATTAACTCGTGTTTAAGCTTGCAAATAATGGAAATGTTTTACTTGATGTAAAAGAACATATTCCTCCCAGCGCTGCATTTATTTTAGAGGCTCTCGAAAAGTCAGCTTTTTGCGACTGTAAAATCGATCATGACGCTATTAATGACTTTTTCAAAAATGAAAATTCTAGTCAGGCACTCGTTGTTGCAAGTAAGCACAATGCTGCATTAAACGTAACTATTAGCGACGATAAAATGCTAGCCATTGGCGAATTAACGCTTGCCCAAGGTGGTAAATTATTAAGCTTAGAAGATGCAAAAAAACAACTCGTTAAAGCAGGAATTGTTCGTGGCTATAAACAAGCCTTTTTAGAGCAGTTACTGCAAAAGCAATTTGAAAACCCAGCGGGTTCTTTAGTTAAAGGTATATTAGCTAAAGGCAGACTCCCAAGTGATGGCTTAGCAACCAAACTAATAACAACCGTAGAGACTTTAAAAGACCGTTTAAAAGCACCCAAGCTCAAAGAAGATGGTAGTGTGGATATGCGCGACTTTGGCAAGCTTGCAAGCGTAGAACCTGGCTCTGTGCTTATTCGCCAGCAACCAGCAACTCCCGGTAAAGAAGGCTTTACCGTAATAGGTGACATACTGCCCGCAAAACCCGGAGAAAATAAACAATTAGTCGCCGGCGAA
Source organism: Pseudoalteromonas sp. SWYJZ12 (assembly GCF_015864395.1). Lineage (NCBI taxonomy): Bacteria > Pseudomonadati > Pseudomonadota > Gammaproteobacteria > Alteromonadales > Pseudoalteromonadaceae > Pseudoalteromonas > Pseudoalteromonas sp. SWYJZ12. The sequence continues at coordinate 39,342 of NZ_JADYXH010000012.1, read as the reverse complement.
GGTACTGAAATATCAAAAATGAATCCGCTTGAGTTAGTCTCTACTATTGCTGGTGTTCCGGTTGAAATTAATAATGGTATGCGTGTCGACGATATTTTTACCATTTCAGATGTAGATGTAAAAAGCGGTCATATTGACTTTCAGGGCAGTGTTATTGTTACTCGCAATATAGACCCAGGGATGAAAGTAACTGCCAAAGGCGATATTACTATATTTGGCACGGTTGAATCAGGTGAGCTTACTGCAGGCGGAAACATCACGGTTAAACAAGGTATTATTGGCCATCAAAAAATGGATAGTAAATCACTTTCTTGCAAACTAATTGCGCTGGGTGATATTCATGTATCTCACTCACAGTATTGCTACCTAGAAGCAAATAATATTTTTATTGAGCGTCAAACGAGCCACTGTGTAATGAAAGCTAAACGCTTACTGCAAGTTGGTCAATCAGACTTACCTAAGGGTAAAATATTTGGTGGCGAAATACTTGACGCAACAACTCTCATTGCTGGCGAAATAGGGAATGAGTCAGGCGCTAAAATGATTATAAACCTAGCGGCTTCTGGCGCTGAAATAACCGCTGATACTGATAACTGCTTTAAAGATTTAGCTAAAACAGACGAGCAATTAGATACACTTCAAACCGCGCTAGAGAAAACAAGTTTAGTAGCTGATGTAGAAAAGAGGAATCTACTCATAACTAAAATTGGTGCTACTCAAAAACATTACTGTGAGCAAGCAGAGCTATTAGAAAAACGTCTTTCAAACTTAGATCACGACTTACACGATTTACTTAGCGACGCTAATTTAACGGTGAATTCTGTTTTGCATTCAGGTGTAGAGATTCATATTTTTGATAAAGTACTTAAAACAATCCGCAATTACCCTCCGTGCAACGTTAAACTTTTAAATAATAAAATTGAAATAGAGTTTAAAACACACTAAAAAATTGAGTGCTCTATGAGCACTCAAATTAACTCACTTTTTTACAATTTAAAGTAAGCCACTTACCGTATCATAAGTTTGACTTGGCCATACACCCACTTGTACTTGGCCAATATGCTGCTTTTGTAGCAATAGCATAGCCAAGCGAGACTGCCCTATTCCACCGCCAATCGTCTGCGGAAATTTACTTTGTAGTAGCGCTTTATGCCAATCAAACTCTAAGCGGTCTTCATCTCCAGTTTTACTTAACTGCGCTTTTAAAACCTCAGGGCTTACACGTATACCCATTGATGATATTTCAAATGCATCTTCAAGTACTGGGTTCCATACTAAAATATCACCATTTAAACCCATATATTGATCGCATGTTGGCGTAGACCAATCATCGTAATCTGGGGCTCTTACATCATGAATTTTGCCATCTCCAAGCGCGCCACCAATACCAATTAAAAATACAGCACTATATTCTTGTGCAATGGCTTTTTCGCGTTGCTTAGCACTAAAATCAGGATACATTTTACGTAGCTCTTCACTGTGCACAAACTTAATATCGTCCGGTAAAAATGGCGTTAAACCATAAGACTCGCTTACAAAAGCTTCCGTCTCTTTTATTCCTTTATAAATAGATTGAACAGTTTGCTTTAGTGTTGCCAGCGAACGTTCTGTCGTTTCGTTAATTACTTTTTCCCAATCCCATTGATCAACATATACAGAATGAATAGGACTTAATGAATCTTCATCTGGGCGCAAAGCCTTCATTTGAGTGTAAATACCCTCACCAACACTAAAGCCATAAGTGGCCAGTGTTTTACGTTTCCACTTAGCCAGTGAATGCACCACTTCGTAGCGGCTATCTGTAATCGCTTTCACATTTACAGCAACTGCGTTTTCATGGCCGCTTAAGTTATCTTGCGTACCGTCGCCAACCTTAGCCAAAATTGGGGCTTGAACCTCAACCAGTCCAAGTTGGGTTTCTAGTTGTTGTGAAAAAAATTGCTTAACTTTACTTATTTGCTGCTGTTGCTGCACATAGTGTGAACTCATAATAATTGGCCTCATTCCCAGTTATTGTTACTTGCTTAATTGATAAAAAGCGATCTAATTAACGCCCTTAATGAAGTTAATGTAACGATTTAAAGGATTAATTCAATATCCCACAACAAAAATAGCTTTAATATATAAAAACCATTAATTAAATGGTATAAAAACCATATATTCGATAATTTTATGACAAATATATAATGGAAAATTATTTAATCGATAATCTCGATAAACAGATACTTCATGCGTTAATGGCAAATGCCCGTACTGCGTACGCCGAATTAGCAAAAAGATTTAATGTAAGCGCAGGGACAATTCACGTAAGAATTGAAAAAATGAAGCAAGCAGGGATCATTACAGGCACCCAATTAACGATTAATACTAAACAACTGGGCTACGATGTGTGCTGCTTTATAGGCATTAATTTAAATAACGCACGTGATTACCCGCAAACGCTTATAAAGCTAGAAGCATTGGAGGAAGTGGTAGAGGCTTATTACACAACAGGTAACTACAGTATATTTATAAAGGTAATGACAAAGTCCATTGATCACTTACAAGATGTGCTGATTAATAAAATACAGGCAATAGAAGCCATTCAATCAACAGAGACACTCATTTCTCTACAAAATCCAATTAGCCGTACGGTAATGCCTTAACTGCAAAAATCTCGTATAATTGCCGAAAAAAGAGGATAACCATGCAGCAAACTCGCTATCAAAGAATCGAAGACGTACTTTCGCGCCGTCAAACAGACCTAACCGTGTGTTTAGAAGACGTGCACAAACACCATAACTTATCTGCAATAGTACGAAGTGCTGATGCGGTTGGTTGCCATCACGTACATGCTGTATGGCCTGAAAAGCAAAAATGGCTAACAAACAATACCTCAGGCGGCAGTAAAAACTGGCTAGAGACGCACTTACATAGAAATATTGATGATGCCGTTACTGCAATGCGTGAACGCAATCCAGAAATACAAATACTCGCGACTCATCTATCAGAAGATGCCGTTGATTTTAGAGAAGTAGATTACACCAAGCCAACGGCTATTATTGTTGGACAAGAAAAAACGGGGATATCAGAAAAAGCCCTAGAATATGCCGATCAAAATATTATTATTCCAATGCAAGGCATGGTGCAATCGCTAAATGTTTCGGTTGCTGCTGCGCTAATATTGTTTGAAGCACAGCGCCAACGCGAGCTGGCTGGTTTATATAATAGAGATATGCTGAGCGCCGAAGTTAAGCACCCACTTTACTTTGAAGGCTGCCATCCTATTATTGCAAGGCAGTGTAAACAAAAAAAATTACCCTACCCCGCACTTGATGAAAACGGCGAAATAGTCGCTGACGAGCAATTTTGGCAAGCTTTAAAACATACTTGATGGACCAAAGCTCTGTAAGTACACTTAGCCTACTCACAAATAATGAGATTGATACACTTTGTCTAAACCTAGCTTAAATCAATACCCAATTACAGAGCTCAAAGGGGTCGGCCCAAAAATGGCTGAGCGTTTGTTAAAGCTAGGTATTTTAACTGTGCAAGATATGCTTTTTCATTTGCCACTTCGCTATGAAGATCGCACTCGCTTATACGCGATTAATGAACTGGCATTGCATAGCCATGTGAGTGTTGAAGCAACAATTGAAACAAGCCAAATTACGTTTGGCAAAAGACGCATGCTTGTTTGCCAAATCAATGATGGTACTGGCAGGCTAACACTACGATTTTTTAATTTTACCGCCGCACAAAAAAACGCATTTAGTGCTGGTAAAATAATACGTTGTTTTGGTGAAGTGCGCCGTGGCCGTGTTGGCTTTGAAATGAGCCATCCTGAATACAGCATCAGCGATACCTCTAACGAGCAACCAGTAGCGACCACATTAACGCCCGTTTATTCAACAACCGAAGGTTTAAAGCAACTATCGATTAGAGCTTTAAGCGAACAGGCTATTGATTTACTAAATAAATACTCAGTAGAAGAACTACTGCCTTCACAGTGGCAGCCATCAAATATGCCGCTAAGTGACGCCTTATTATTACTGCACCGCCCACCAAATGATGTTGATGTAACTGCATTAGAGCAAGGTACTCACCCTGCCCAACAGCGCCTTGTATTTGAGGAGTTACTTGCTCAAAACCTCAGCTTATTAAAAGTACGAGAGCAAGGGCAACAAGTTAAAGCCGTGGCATTAAATCCGGTAAACACATTAGAAAGCCAATTTTTAGAGCAACTTCCTTTTGCACCCACAAATGCGCAAAGCCGCGTAGTTGCTGAAATTAAAGGTGACATGCAACACGCGTATCCAATGATGCGTTTAGTACAAGGCGATGTAGGCTCAGGTAAAACCCTAGTAGCAGCACTTAGTGCACTAACAGCCATTGCGCAGGGCTTTCAAGTAGCTTTAATGGCTCCTACTGAAATTTTATCAGAGCAACATGGCGTTAATTTTACAACGTGGTTTAATCAACTAGGTATAACAGTTGCTTGGCTTGGCGGTAAAACAAAAGGCAAAGAGCGCGTAGCAACACTTGAAAAAATAGCCTCTGGTGAGGCGCAAATGATTGTAGGTACTCACGCTTTATTTCAAGATGAAGTTAAGTTTAATAACTTAGTGCTTATCGTTATTGACGAACAACACCGCTTTGGTGTCCACCAGCGTTTATCACTGCGCGAAAAGGGTAAGTTTGGTGATTGTTACCCTCATCAACTAGTTATGACCGCAACACCTATCCCACGTACGCTCGCCATGACCGCCTATGCCGACTTAGAAACCTCTGTGATTGACGAGTTACCACCTGGGCGTACGCCAATCACAACAGTAGCACTTCCAGATACTCGCAGAGACGATATTATTGCCCGCGTTAAATTAGCGTGTAACGAGCAAGGTCGACAGGTTTATTGGGTATGTACACTTATAGATGAATCTGAAGTACTGCAATGCCAAGCAGCGGAGGACAGTGCACTACAGTTAAAAGAAGCATTACCAGAGCTAAACGTAGGTTTAGTACATGGGCGAATGAAATCAGCTGAAAAACAAGCCATTATGAGCGAGTTTAAAGCAGGTAATATACATGTTTTAGTTGCCACTACGGTTATTGAAGTTGGTGTAGATGTCCCTAATGCGAGCTTAATCATTATAGAAAACCCTGAGCGCTTAGGCTTAGCACAGCTGCATCAGTTACGTGGGCGAGTTGGCCGTGGCGCTACTGCATCGCATTGCGTGCTTTTATACCATGCGCCGCTGTCTCATACCGCTCAAAAGCGATTAGGCGTACTACGCGATAGTAACGATGGTTTTGTAATAGCAGAGCGCGATTTAGAAATTCGTGGCCCTGGTGAAGTGCTCGGTACAAAACAAACAGGGTTAGCCGAGTTTAAAATTGCCGATCTTACCCGTGATAAGCACATACTTAATCAAGTAAGACCGATTGCACAGCAAATGCTTAAGCAACACCCAGAGGTTGTTGACCCACTAATTCAACGCTGGTTGGGTAACAAGCAAAATTACGCGCAAGCGTAACCACTCTATTTTCGATAGTTTTGAATTGACCGAGTTAGAAGTGCTAAATTTATTCGTTAGCATTTACAAAGGATATAAAAAAGTCAGCTCTAAACAATATAGAGCTGACTACTGATATCTAAGCTAAGCAGCATAAAAGCGATTAGCGCCTTTTACTGCTCTTAGTTAAATTTAAGCTTTATTAAGCTCAAAAATAAGCGATGTTTGCGGAAATGATATTGGCATTTGTAAGCCAAACTGCATTAACGCTTCACCTGTAAATGTTTGACCATTTACCGCAGCAATAGAAGATGGGCGATACTCGTCAAATTTTACCGGCCACACTAAATTAAGTGTGTACTGCGCATCGGCATCTAGGCCAACAAAACGAAGCTTATTAGGCGCTGTACGCGGTGTTTCGCGAACGCTGTTATAGGCAAATAACGCTTTTGTTTTTTGCTCATCGATTAAACCAAAGTTAATTGATAAATCGTCGCTATCTAGGCGGTATAAATCGGCGCTATGAATAAACTCACGATGCTCTTTGTGTAGTGCTATTGCCGCTTTAAGTGCATTGTATTCGTGATCGTTCAGTTCACGTGGGTCCATTTCGATTCCCATGTGGCCAAACATTGATACCGCAGCACGCATTTCAATACTTACATTACGCCCTGTGATATGACAATCACGTGGGCCTACGTGTGCCCCCATAACCGACGATGGGAAAAAGAACGAACATCCACGCTGTATTTCAAGGCGATCAAGCGCATCGTTTGAATCTGACGTCCATACACGGTCTGTGTGTGCAAGTACGCCGTAATCTACACGTGCACCACCTGACGAACAGCTTTCTATTTCAAGACCAGGGTGCGCCGCTTTAATACGGTCAATTAAACGATAAAGTGCCAATGTTTGCTGATGCACAGCAGGCTTGCCATCAAAATTACCCGCATGGTTAATATCGCGGTTCATATCCCATTTAATGTACTTAATAGTTGGGTATTCAACTAAAATATCGTCAATCGCTTTGTATAGGTACTCAACAACCTCAGAGCGGGTTAAATCAAGTACTAGCTGATTTCTAAAGCTTAACTGTTCGTTGTTTTCAGATCCTAAAACCCAATCAGGATGCGCGCGGTATAAATCACTATCTGGGTTGACCATTTCTGGTTCAAACCAAATACCAAACTCCATACCTAAGCTATTCACATGATCAATAACTGGTGATAAACCATCGGGGTAAATTTTGTAATCTACTGTCCAATCACCTAAACCAGCGTTATCGCCACGGCGGCCTTTAAACCAACCATCATCAAGTACAAAACGTTCAATACCTAACGGCGCTACTTTGTCGGCTAGCTGCTTAAGCGTGTCTACGTCGTGATCAAAGTAAATGCCTTCCCATGTGTTGTAATGCACAGGACGCATTTTTTCACGCTGTGCTTGGCTAAGTAAATTAGCTTTAACAAAACGATGAAAATTACGAGAAAGCGCACTAAAGCCTTCACTCGAAAACGAGCCATAAATGCTCGGGCTTTGATACGTTTGACCTTTAGCAAGCGTAAGCTCACCAGGAAGCAATAGCTCACCCATTTGCACGTAACGACGACCTTCAGCTAGAAGCTCTGCGCGTAGTTTATTGTTGCCGCTCCAACCTAAATGAAAGCCGTAACATTCGCCGTGCTGCTCGCCTGCATTTTCGTTATGCACTAATAAACCAGGAAATACATCGTGTGATGTTTTGCCTTTACGGTTTTCACGAACAAAACTGCCTAAGACTAAATCAACCGATTGGCGCTGGAATTCGTTTGACCAACGACCTTCAAAGCTCACTATTTTGCTTACGCTATCTGGCAATTGAAATGTTGGCGCGGCGCAAAAATTAACGCCCAGTGGTGAGCCGCCTAAATTAGTTAATACAGTATGTGCACTAAGTACGTCAGTGCTTTTATCAAGTGTAATGCTGTGCACGACTTCAATACCACGAAGCTTATCTACGCTTACAAATTCAAGTGTTGCGGCTGAAGGCTGACGAACTTCTTGAAGTTGTGGCCCTACTGACCATGCGATTGAATCATTTACTAGCTCAAGCCCTGGCGCACCAGTAAAGCCTTCGCCTAATAACGGAGATAGAGAAATAGGCGCTTCTTCAACCACGGCACATTTTACTTCTTGACGCGTAGCAAGCTGAGTTAGCATTGTTTCTGTTGTTTGCTCAGATAGGCGTTTACCAAAGTACAGTAACGCCGGTGTTTTGCTCTGGCAGTCGAAAATAACGGTGCTGTTTACACTGTCTAATCGATAAAATGATTTAGTGTCGGCCATGATTTTCCTATCCTCTTGTTCATTGTGTGAGTTATAAATATAACGAAAATTAGTAAGCTACACTATGTACTAAATGTATCTCTTTACTTGAGCCACAATCTATCAGACAGTGACATTCAATAATAATAGTATATATCATATAAATTAGGTTTTGATAGTCTTTACATCGCAAATAGTCAGATAAACTCACTGGAAGTACCACTGTAATAAAAAGTATTAAACTAACCTTCGCTTTGAAGTTCTCATGTTGCTTTTAATACATATAAAAAATCGGCCAGAGTTCCCCCATGACCGATTTTGTCAGCTTAAACTATTTATACGTTATTTTTGTACTTGTGCTTGGCCTGCGTCATCAAGTGCCGGTGTTTTACCTGCCCACTGTGCATTTAAACCAAATACCACTTTATTTACTATCAATGCAAAAGCGACACATACAATCAGTGTAATTGGCATTAAGTGAATGTAATGAATGTCAGTATGTAGTGGTGAGTTTGCAAATGTAAGCATGCCATACATAACCACACCTAAAATTACCGCTGCAATACCCGCACGTGCATCAACATTTTTAAATAATAAGCCCACTACAAAAATAGAGAATATAGGCATACTTAATAAGCCATTTAATTGCTGTAGTAAGTTAATAATACTGTCTGCTTGCTGGTAAATTGGTACAAGTACCAGTGTTAAGCTTGTTAGTAGCAATGTTACGTAACCACTTAGCTTTACAACACTTGGCTCTTTATTAAAGTACGCTTCGTGAATGTCACACACATATAGTGCTGTAGCTGAATTTAATAAGCTGTTGTAAGTAGAGAGTACAGCTGCTGCCATTGCCGCTGCAAACACACCGGTTAACCATGCTGGCATTACATCACCTACAATTCGACCATAAGCCGCGTCGCCAATATCGCCATAAAGTTTAAACGAAATAATACCCGGTAATACCACAATTGCAGGGACGATTAAAAAACGAATACCCGCAGCTGCAAATATACCTTTTTGCGCTTCTTTAACATTAGGTGCTGCCATTGCTCGCTGTGTGATTGTTTGGTTAGTACCCCAGTAATACATTTGAATAAAGATCATACCGGTTAAAAGTGTTGGCCACGGAATAGGTGAGTCAGCATCGCCTATAAGTGTTAAGCGCTCCTCAGGAATACCCGTAAAGTCATAATCAATCGCATTAAGTGCTAAAAATACGACTAAAACAGCCATGCCTAGTACAAGTATGCCATTGTAGGTATCCGATACAGCAACTGCTCGCAGGCCGCCAAAAAACGCATAAACAGCACCAATAATGGCAAATGCGGTGGCGATATACATTAGCGGAATATCAACCTTAAACATGGTTTGCATAAATAGCGCGCCAGAATAAATAACCGCTGGCATATAAATAAGTGCATTACCTAAAAAGAATAAACCACCAATAACAGCGCGAATATGTTTGTTGTTATAGCGCTTTTCTAAAAGCTCTGTGGTCGTTGTACAGTTGTATTTGTAATAAACAGGAATGAACACTTTTGCTAAAATAATCAAACCTATAATTGCTGCAAGCTCCCACCAAACCAGTAAAGCCATTTGGTTACCATTCATACCTACAAGCTGATCAGTACTTAAATTAGTTAATGTGATTGAACCTGCAACAAACATCCAAGTAAGACCACCGCCTGCTAAAAAATACTCTTTGGTTTGGCTTTGTCCGTTATTGCGATTTTGGCCTCGGCATTTCCAATAAGTAAGGCCACCAATTAAAGCGGTGACAAAAACAAAAACCACCAGCTGTAAAATGTTATCTGACATGTGTGTGTCTCCTGCGCGTTATGCGCAATGTCTGTGTAATAAAAAATGCACGCTACAGCGCGTGCGCATCTCGACTTAGTTCTAACTTAATCTGCTTTAAAGGCATAAGTTCGGGACGTTGGTTATGCAGCTTTACCAATGCATTTAACTGAAACAGTGAAATAAGCATGCTGTTAAGCACACTCAAGTAACCCTGCTTTTGTAGTTCTGCAATGGTATTACTATCTAATGTTTGCAGTTTGTCTTCATCAACGGTGCTCAAACCTTGAATAGTTTGGGTTTCGCCTTGTTCAAACTGCAATACAATATCTATGTTTTTAATGAGCCCTAACCGCGCAACTTCTTGGGTAAATTGATACGTTTGATAGTCATTTTTTAAGTCGCTTTCTAACAGTTTTTGCTGTGCACTTAAAAATAAACTCGGATTACCTTTAGCATCAAATAGTGCCTCACCTTGCTGCGTGTTTACGGCTGAGCTTTGATCATCAATCGCGATAAAATAATCGCTACTATTTGCTTCTCGGGTCATTAAATAAAGAGGCTGGGTTTGCATACATACCGGCGTGTAAAGTGCCTGCCATTGGTTGTTATTAACCAATAAACTTTGACCTGCACTAAAGCTGGTTAACGCTGATACTGTATAACTACCATTTTGTGTATTACGTGCTAAAAAAATAGGTAAGTCGCAGGCTGCTTTTGCTATTTCATTTGCTCTTAAATTAACTAAATGCTGCGTTTTTGCGTATTCAACGGCTGCATTGGGGTTAATTTTTAATGTTTGGTGTTTGGTGTTTACTAGTTCACTAATAGCCATAGTTATACATCCTTAAACTGGGTTAGCTGCTAACCACTGCTCTATAAAAGCACGGTGAGGCGGCAAAGTTTGCAACATCTGCTGTGTAAGCTGGCTGTTACGTTCAATTATTTGTTTGGCTTGCGCGTCTTGTGAATACAAATATGCTTGTTTAGTAAAGTCAGGCTTAAAGCCCATACCGTACAAAACATACTGATAACTGGCGGCAGGGAATAACTCTAATGCGCCATGAAAATCTTGAATAAGCGGGCCACGGCTTCCCCAAAGAAGTAAATCTTCTTGCAGGGTTTGTGGGATAGTATCGGGCTGTACATGTGCTTGCCAGTAAGGTTCTGGGCGCTTGGTTAGCATGTAATGCAGCTTTAAAAAGTCGATAATACGCTGCCAGCGGTAATCCATTTGCTCGTTAAAGCGTTTAGCTACTATAGGCATTACTTGTGTATCTGCTGGCATGTGCTCTGCTACAAAGCGTGCTGAAATTTCAACAAGCATAATAGCGGTTGCTTCAAGCGGCTCTACAAACCCTGCCGACATACCAATGGCAACACAGTTTTTATGCCAAAACTTCTCACGGTATCCTGATTCAAAACTAATTTTACGGGCAGTTAAACCGTTTGCTGCATCGCCTAAATAGTCTCTTAGGTTTTGCTCTGCTTCATCGTCTGATAAAAATTTGCTTGAATAGACATGCCCTACACCTCGGCGGTGCGTTAAACCTATATCCCAAATCCATCCAGCATTTTGCGCTGTTGCTATGGTATGGCTGGCAAGAAGCTGCTCGTTTTCATCGTAAGGGACTTGCATCGCCAGTGCGCTGTCGTTAAATAGCACGTGGTCCATTTTTTTAAACGGTACGTTGAGCGCTTGGCCTAATAACAATGATGAAAAACCAGTACAGTCTATAAATAAATCGGCGTTTATAGTGCGGGTTTGATCTTTTAGAGTAAGCTCATTTATTGCACCACCGTCATCAAGCTTTACCTGATCAACAGTACCAATAATATGCTCTACGCCAAGCTTACTTTTACAATGCTGTTTAAGCATTTCTGCAAAAGCGCCGGCATCTAAGTGATAAGCGTAATTACAATTACCTTGATATTCACCTTGCGCTATACCTCTTGGGGCTAAGCTTGCTTCGCAAATATCATGTTGAAAATTAGTTTGCTGTGCAAAGTCTTCAACATTATCTAAATATGGGGCTAAATCTATACGGCCGTAGCCTAGCGGTACAGTAAATGGATGGTAGTAAAAGTCATTATTGCCATGAGTCCAATTTACAAACTTCCCGCCTTGTTTGAAGGTAGCATTACAGGCTTTAAACACATCGACTTCACGCAAGCCTATTTGCTGAAGTGTGTTTTTCATCGTGGGCCAGGTACCTTCACCTACGCCAATAGTTGGAATGTCTGACGATTCAACCAACATCACTTTTAAGCCGTCACCATTTTGACCTTGGTGATACGAAGCTATAATTGCAGCGCTCAGCCATCCTGCTGTACCACCGCCAACTACCGCTACTGTTTTTATTGCTTTATTCATAATGGACTACTCTTTGAGTATTTTTGATAACGTTTTATACAACAAATGCCCGTTAGGGCATTTTGATTTAATGTGTATTCATTTTAGCCAATTAGGTTAACTAATATACATTACTGCTAAATTAACCTAATTGGTATTAGCACCTTGGTGCTGTAATGAAAACTAAGAGGCGAAAAATACGCCTCCATCATTAATTAAAACGATCCGCGAATACCAAACGCGTAACGTGAGCCATTATCTTCTACTGAATAGATTTGGTTAGCAAAACGACCTGTTTGTACTAGCTCTTCTTCAGTAATATTGATGCCTTCCGCAAAAATAGTGAAGTTTTCGTTAATATCGTAGCTTGCACTAATATCCCACTGACCGTAAGTTTCTACGTTCACTGGTTCACCGTTAAAGCCGTTATCAACTAAGCGTAAAAAGCCTTCACGGTTGTTAAATGCAACACGTGCTTGCCAGTTATCTTGCTCATAGAAAAATATTAAGTTTTGTGAATCGCCTAAACCTTCAAGTGCAAATGTTTGTGTAGTGTCTGCGCCCACGCTAATGTCGCTGTTTACTACTGTTGCATTGGCAATAAAACCAAAGCCATTTTCAAACATATGAGTTACACCAACTTCGTAACCCGTTACTTTAGCTGATTCGCCATTTTGAGGACGAGTCACTGTGTAAACTTCTGAGCTACCAATAAGTTCGTCATCTGCTTGGTCTGTACATGTAGTACACGCAAAATCAGGACCTGAGCGGTCAGTCATATCGTATGTTTCTGCACCTGTTAGGGTAACAATAAAGTCATCTACTTCTTTACTAAATACTGCAAAGCTAAATAAGTTAGCATCGTTGTAGTACCACTCGTAAGAAATATCCCAGTTTTCAGACTGGAATGGTTTAAGTGCTGGGTTACCACCACTTGCCGTTAAATTTTGACGACGTGGCTCGTTAAAGTTTGTCGCAGGAGATAGCTGAGACATAGTTGGGCGAGTGATACTGTCGTACGCTGCAAAGCGTAAAATCATGTTGTCTTGCAGCTCTAACTTAACATTGAAAGACGGTAATAAGTTTGAGTAGCTAGTGCCTTGCTCGATGTTCGTTGCAGGCCCAAAAACATTCTGAAACAATGTCGCATCTGACGTTGGTATTACATCGCTAATAAAGCTTTGTATTGCAGCAACTTCAATATCAGTTTCTGAGTAACGCGCGCCAAAGTTAACTGTTACAGGCATATCTGAAAGGTCAAAACCAAGCGTAAAGTCCATGTATAAGCTAGTGATGTCTTCGTTAATTGTGTAACGGTTATTTTGTAGTGTTGGTTCTACTGGGAAACCTTGATCGGCTAAGTAATCAAGCATTTTATCGCCATCGTAGCTATAAAATGTATCGATTAAACCAGGGAAGTAGTTACTCGCTGTATAAGCTTCAAAATCAATTGCATCAAGTGGCGCTTCTGTCCCGTAACCACAAAATTGACATTGGCTACCAAATACTTGGAAGCTTGATTTTTCACGCTCTTGGCGATAAGCACCAAAGTTAATACGCTCTACTGGGCCTTTATCTGGCACATATTCAAAATCAGCTTTTACTTCAGTAATTTCATCTTCATCTGTAAATTGAAGACCAATTTCATTGTAGTGAAGACGCGCTAGGCTTGGATCAGGCAATGAACCATTTTCAAAACCATCATGCTGTACAGTAGGAATACTGCCAGTACCGTCAAAAGTATAGCTATTAATAATACCTACAACGTTAAAACGGTCAGTACCTGCTCGGTCATTTTCGGCTGTTGAGCGAGATACATCAAATTTTGCTTTTAATGACTCGTTTACTTGCCAGTCAACGTTAATACCAAATGCTTTATTAGTTACATCACGTGAGTTACGTGTATGTGATACAAAATCACTTGCAGGGTCGCCACTTGGCGCGCCTAAGCCAACTTCTTGAGAGAAAGTTAAAAGAGTACCTGTTTCTGGATCAATCGTTGCACTACCTACGCGGTCTGGTTCAAACCAAGATGCTAAATCGCGTACTGTTGAATCAACTTCAAATTTTGAAATCATGCCATCAACAGTAATCGTAACATCGTCAGACGGTGCATATTGTAGTACTAAACTTGCGTTTGTTCGTTCGCGGTCTTGCTCATCAACAACTTGATCCCAGTTACGTGGAATGTAGGCATTTTCAAACAATACACCATCCGTTGGATTAGAGATTGTTTGGCCACCGCGCCAACCAGCCGTTAAAATTTGGTTATTTTGAAGTTTACGTTGTTGATTAGTGATGGCAAAAAGCACACCTAGCTTGTCATCGTTAAACGTATTACTTATTAAGAATGATGTTGATGGAGATACTTCTTCAGAAAGGCTTTCGTACATACCTTTAACTGAACCTAAAATATGTAAACCACCAAAATCAAAAGGACGTGCTGTAGTTACGTTAACCGTACCACCAATGCCGCCTTCTTGAAGAGTTGCTGTATTACTTTTATAAATATCAGCACCGGTGATTTGATCCGCCGCCAATACATCAAAATTAAATTCACGACCTGCACTGTCTGTCGCAATTTGACGACCATTAACAAGTACAGTATTAAATTGTGGACCAAAACCACGAATAGTTACCGCTTGGCCTTCACCACCACTACGGTCAATTGCTACACCTGTAATACGTTGCAGAGATTCTGCTACGTTTAAATCAGGAAATTTACCAAGATCTTCTGCTTTAATCCCGTCTGTAACAACATTAGATGCTTTTTTATCTAACATTGATGAACGTAAGCTGCTGCGGATACCCGTTACTGCGATAACTTCAACATCTTCATTTACTACTGTAGGCGTATTGCCTTCAGCGCCTTGAGCTGCAACGTTTCCGCTTGCCAATATGCCTGTGATAGCAATACTGATCGCGGTTTTCTTGTTGAACGATAACTTATTGTTAATTATCATTTTTTAAAAACTCCTGATTGTGTGTAGTCGTTGTGTCGTTGTGGTAGTGCATATAGTTTCAAATACTATTTATATTATAAATACTTTAAACCAGCAAAAAGTGCAACCTTTTCCTGAATTATGGATAGCATTTAATCACTGTATTTTTGCTTTTAATTTTCTTTAAATTAACATTAGAATGCTGTATTCACTCAGAAAAAGAGTAAATAATAACCTGTTCGTAATCCTCTCCCGGTAATAAATTAGCTTTTGGAAAATTTTCACGATTTGGCGCATCTGGCCAATTTTGCGCTTCAAAACACAAAGCTTGTCGTGCTTTAAAAGGCGCACCTACAAAGTTAGCGGTGTATAACTGCATGCCTGGCTGCGTACTTTTAAGGGTTAAACTAACGTTCGTGTGTGGCGAAGTTAATGTAGCCATCGTCTTTAAACTGCTGTCATCATTAAAAATATAGCAGTGATCAAAGCCATTTCCAGCTTCTAGTTGAGGATGAACGGCGCTTAAGGCCTCACCAACTTGAGCTGGCTTAGTAAAGTCAAAGCAGGTACCGGTGACTGATGCAGATTCATTAAGTGGAATACTAGTTGTATCAATAGGAAGATAGTAATTGGCATTAACTTGAACAAGGTGTTCATTAATTGATTCGCTGCCATCAAGATTAAAATAGCAATGGTTGGTAAAGTTAACGAGCGTTTCTTTATTGGTTAGCGCTTTAAAGTGCAGAGTAAGCTCGCCGTTTTTAGCGCTAATCGTTTGCCAAACCTGCAACTCACCGGGGAAACCTTGTTCGCCGTCGGGCGAGCAATAATAAAGTTCAACTTCACTTTCAGTTTGTTTGGTTACTTGCCAAAGTACTTTATTAAAGCCTTTAACGCCGCCGT
This sequence comes from Pseudoalteromonas sp. SWYJZ12, assembly GCF_015864395.1. Classification (NCBI taxonomy): domain Bacteria; kingdom Pseudomonadati; phylum Pseudomonadota; class Gammaproteobacteria; order Alteromonadales; family Pseudoalteromonadaceae; genus Pseudoalteromonas; species Pseudoalteromonas sp. SWYJZ12. The sequence goes on along the minus strand of NZ_JADYXH010000012.1, from coordinate 23,548 downwards.
GCAGGCTATTAGGGCCGTTATTTGCTTCTAGTTGATACTGCGTACCAGATAAGTTAAAACGCCCCCTTGCAATGCGATTAGCGTATCGACCTACTGTAGCGCCAAGATAAAATGGGTTTTCAAGATAGTATTGAGGATCATCGACGCTAAGCGTCATTTCTTGTTTTTTAAATTTAATGCTTTTTATTATTGCGCCAAATGGCAAAATTTCAGCTGTTAAATTTTGACCATCACTGAGCTGAATAACTTGTAAAGGTTGGTTATTGGCAATAGATGTCACACGCATTCTCCAATCAAATTACCGAATTAACATTTCCTGTTATAACGGCGCAACAATATATAATATAAATAGTATATAACTAGCGCTTGTAACTCAATCTAAATGCGTTAAAAAATCACGACAAATATTTACAGCTGCCATCATATATTTACAATAATTCAGCTCAGTATGGGCTTATGTAAAACATAAGCCTCGTAAGGTTAACTGCTTTGGTAAATGTGCTCGTTAAGCGCTGCTTTTTCGTCAATGCTAAGCGCTTGCTTTGATTTAGCAACAAAGTCGTACCTCACCATAACGGCCTTACCTATTGCGCAGCATTTATCGTGTTGCCATGCTTCCTGTCTCAGCGTAAAAGAGCTAGTGCCTATATGCTCTACAGAGGTTTTTACGGTCACTTCGTGGCCATAAAATAATTCGCCTACAAACGACACTTCAACTTTGGCGATAATCAATTTCCAATCATGTGGATTTAAGTCCGGTGTAAAAAACTTAAAAATAGGTCCACGTGCGACTTCAAACCATACAGGTAGTACGGTATTGTTAATGTGTCCGAGTGCATCTGTTTCGCTAAAGCGCGGCATCACTTTTTCAATAAACATAAAAATCCAATAATAATTATATAAAGGTAAACCATGACGGACTTTATACGCGTTGTTGATAACGCATTAAGCGATGAGTTTTGCGATGAATTTATTTCCACATTCGCGCAAAGCCCGCATGTAAAACAAGGGGTAACATCGGGCGGTGTCGACTTAAAGAAAAAAGACAGTCACGACCTACACTTAAATAATCACCCCGAATATGCACAACAATTAAAACATATACAACAAACGACTGCACAGCATGTTTTTAAGTATGTTGAAGAGCATATTTTTATGATGATTGGGGCATTTGGCTTAAAGGTCTATCACCCAAAAACAGGGGAAGTAGTCGATTTAACCCAAGAAAATTTTGAAGAAGTGGGTAAACCGCAATTACCTTTGCTAGTTCAGCAAATTTTTAGACTTGGTAATATTCAAGCGCAAAAATATGAAGTAAACAAAGGTGGCTACCCTTACTGGCATAGTGAAGTTTACCCGCAGCTACAGCACAATGAAGCTTTGCATCGCGTGTTGTTATTTATGTTTTATTTAAACGATGTTGATGAAGGCGGTGAAACGGAGTTTTACTATCAAAATCGTAAAATAGCACCTAAAAAAGGCACTATGGTAATAGCTCCTGGCTACTTTACACATACCCACAGAGGTAATAAGCCAGTATCAAACGATAAGTATATTTTAACATCGTGGGTATTGTTTAACCGTGCAGAACAAATATATGGTGCGCCAAAGAGTTAGCGCACCAAAATCAGTATTATTTAACCGAGCAGTTCATCAAATAAATTAAACAACTGATCTAGCTCTTCAATGGTGTTGTAGTGCATACAACCAATGCGCACTACACCGCCTTTATCAAGCACATCTAATTGCTTGCACAAACCTTGCGCGTAAAAATTACCATCCCACACACAAATATGCTGCTTACCTAAAAATTCTGAAACGGCGCGTGGCTCAAGCCCTTCAAAAATTAAAGCAAAAGTAGGTGTACGCTCATTTAAGCGATCAAAGTCATCAATACCAAACAACTTAATGCGTGGGTAGTTTACCAAGCGCGTTAAAAAGTGCTCACTAAGCGCCATTTCGTGTTGTTTAGTTTTAGCAAAAGCTATGCTTAACTTTTCGCGGCGTGAATGGCTATCGTCAAGTTCGCTAATTGCTGCAATGTAATCAACAGCAGCAATAAAGCCCGCCATAGCTTCAAAGCTTTGTGTGCCGGTTTCCCAACGACCTGGTGCTACGTCTTTAGCGGGTTCTACTTTATAAGGCGTAAACCCATCTAAATGTTCTTTTTTACCGTAAACCATGCCTAAATGCGGGCCAAAAAACTTATATGCAGAGCAGGCTAAAAAGTCGCAATCAAGCGCTTGCACGTCAACAAGTTCATGCGGTGCGTAATGTACGGCATCAACATAAACAAGTGCGCCTACAGCGTGAGCAAGCTCTACAATACGTTTAATATTATTAATTGAACCTGTGGTATTTGAAGCATACGTTACCGCTACAAGCTTAGTGTTGCTGTTTAATAAGCTTTCAAACTGCGCCATATCTAAGCTGCAATCTGCTTCGTTAATAAGCGCTGTATTTACCTTTACGCCTTTATCTTCTGCAGCTTGTTGCCACGACGATACATTTGAGAAGTGATCAGCATTGGTTACAATTATTTCATCACCAGCCTGCCAGCCACGTGAAATTGCACGGCTAAAGCTAAATGTTAGGCTGGTCATGTTTGGGCCAAACACAATTTGTTGTGAGCTAGGTGCATTAAGTAAATCAGCGGCGGCTTGACGCGCATTCGCCATCAACTCAACCGTTTTATCACTTGAAAAAAACGCGCCACCTAAGTTTGAATTATAATGACCTAAATAAGCTGTCATCGCATTAAGCACCGATGTTGGTACCTGCGAGCCACCTGGTCCGTCTAAAAATATTGGCGATTTACCATCAACGTTTTGCATTAATGCAGGAAACTGCTCACGTAATTGCGTTATGTTCATGCTTATTCCTTAAGACGTTAATACAAAACAATCCAGGTAACCTGGTTTGCTAGCATCAATTTTGTTCATAGGTGTTGCGTTATGCCACACTTGACGGTCGTTTATTAATGCAAACATGCCGTCTTTTATTTCCATTTTAAAACAAGGCTCAGCTTGCTTGTTTTCGTATACAAGTAGCTCGCCGCCTTCTAAGTTTTCATGAGAAACGCCGCATATACATACATGGTCAAAACCATCTTGATGCACGCCTTCTGGCGCTGCAGGTGTATCACTGTTAATTGCAAGCATACGGAACTGATGAATTTCAATATCACGCTGTTCATCAATACCGGTAAGTTGGCGAAACTCATTTACAATGCTTTTCATGCCTTCTGACTCAAGTAAACTTTGCTCTAGGTTTTCGTAAGTACGCTCTACATTACCTTGAAAAGTATTAATTGAATCGTCTTGAACAAATGCTTTGGTTTGTTGTAACTTTATTTCACCATTTTGCATTTTAACTACTGAGTAACGACGTTTACGAAAGGCACCATCTGCATAAGGATTTGCAGGCAGGTTATCAAAAGAAGGCTTAACCAAATCAATATTTGCTTGGTTAACAAAACGTAGTTGCAGTAAATTCTGGTTGTTTAATGCTGTCATAAAATCTCGCCTAAAATAATGAGAATATTGATGAGGATTTTAATGCATTTTGATAGGAATTTTTGCGCAATTACTTACTTTAAAAGCAACTTAAGACTAGATTTAATACAATAATATAAAAAAAGAAGCATGAACTATCTAATATTTATTTTAGCCAATAAAAAACCCGCCTAAGCGGGTTTTTAAACAAACTCTAAAAATTATACAGCTTGTTGAATAATCACGTTGTCTGCTTTTTTAGTGTAAGCAGGCATACGGTGGAAGTTCAAGTAACGGTATGTATCTGACGCCGTTGCATTGATCTTCGCAGCATACTCTTGGTACTCAGCAACTGTTGGTAATTTACCAATGATTGCAGCAATTGCAGCAAGCTCAGATGATGCTAAGAATACGTTTGCGCCATTACCTAAACGGTTAGGGAAGTTACGTGTAGAGGTAGACACAACCGTTGCTTTATCTGCAACACGTGCTTGGTTACCCATACATAGTGAACAACCTGGAGTTTCGATACGTGCGCCAACACGACCAAAAATACCATAGTAACCTTCTTCTGTAAGTTGGTCTTTGTCCATCTTAGTAGGTGGAGCAACCCAAAGCTGAGTCGGAAGTTGACCTTTAAAGCCATCAAGCAACTTACCAGCAGCACGGAAGTGACCAATGTTAGTCATACAAGAACCGATGAATACTTCATCAATTTTCTCGCCAGCAACATCAGAAAGAAGACGCGCATCATCTGGGTCATTTGGAGCACAAAGAACAGGTTCTTTAATCTCAGCTAAATCAATTTCAACGATATGCTTGTACTCTGCATCAGCGTCAGCTTCCATTAGTTCTGGGTTAGCTAACCAATCTTGCATTGCAGTAATACGACGTTCAATCGTACGTACATCGCCGTAACCTTCAGAAATCATCCACTTAAGCATAACAATGTTTGATTCAAGGTATTCAGAGATAGACTCTTTAGATAACTTAACAGTACAACCTGCTGCCGAACGCTCTGCAGATGCATCTGATAATTCAAACGCTTGCTCAACAGTTAGGTGCTCAACGCCTTCAATTTCTAGTACGCGACCAGAGAATTCGTTAATTTTACCTTTTTTCTCAACTGTTAATAAACCTTGTTTGATACCGTAGTAAGGGATTGCATGAACAAGGTCACGTAAGGTGATACCTGGTTGCATTTCGCCTTTAAAACGAACCAAAATAGATTCAGGCATATCAAGTGGCATAACACCGGTTGCTGCTGCGAATGCTACTGCACCCGAACCTGCTGGGAATGAAATACCTAATGGGAAACGTGTATGTGAATCACCACCAGTACCTACGGTATCTGGTAATAACATACGGTTTAACCACGAGTGAATAATACCATCACCTGGACGAAGTGAAACACCGCCACGGTTCATGATGAAATCAGGAAGCGTATGGTGAGTGCTTACATCGATAGGCTTAGGATAAGCTGATGTATGACAGAAAGACTGCATTGTTAAATCTGCAGAGAAACCTAAACATGCTAGATCTTTAAGTTCATCACGTGTCATAGGACCTGTTGTATCTTGCGAACCAACAGTTGTCATTTTAGGCTCACAGTACTGACCTGGGCGAATACCTGCAACGTTACATGCTTTACCAACCATTTTTTGCGCTAGTGTGAAGCCTTTATCAGAAACTTCTGTTGCTGTTGGTACTTTAAATGTATCAGTTGCACCTAAGCCAAGAGATGTACGCGCTTTATCAGTTAAACCACGACCGATAATTAGTGGAATACGACCACCAGCACGAACTTCATCTAAAATCACATCAGATTTAAGCTCAAAAGTAGAAATCACTTTATCAGTACCATGCTGCTTAACAACACCTTCGTACGGATAAATGTCGATTTGCTCTCCCATGTTAAGTTCATCAACATTTAATTCGATTGGTAATGCGCCTGAATCTTCCATTGTATTGAAGAAGATTGGAGCAATTTTATTACCTAAACATACACCGCCAACACGCTTGTTTGGTACAAACGGGATATCATCGCCCATAAACCAAAGTACAGAGTTAGTTGCAGACTTACGAGAAGAACCCGTACCAACAACATCACCTACGTAAGCAAGTGGTAAACCTTTAGTTTTTAATTCTTCAAGCTGAGTAATTGGACCAACTTCGCCCGCTTTATCAGGTGTAATACCGTCGCGTTCAATTTTTAGCATTGCTAAAGCATGAAGTGGGATATCTGGACGAGACCATGCATCTGGTGCAGGAGACAAGTCATCAGTATTTGTTTCGCCAGTTACTTTAAATACAGTAACTGAGATCTTTTCAGCAACAGCTGGCTTATTAGTAAACCATTCTGCATTTGCCCAAGACTCAATAATTTGCTTAGCAAATGTATTACCGGCTTTTGCTTTTTCTTCTACATCGTAAAACGCATCAAACATAAGTAATGTATTTGAAAGGCCTTTAACTACGATTGGTGCAAGTGTTTCGTCATCAAGTAGGTCAATCATTGGTGCGATATTGTAACCACCCAACATTGTACCTAATAATTCTGCCGCTTTTTCTTTAGAAACAAGTGGAGAATTAGTTTCACCTTTAGCTACAGCTGCTAAGAAGCCCGCTTTAATATAAGCAGCATCATCAACACCTGCTGGTATACGCTGAATGAACAAATCTAAAATGAATTCTTCTTCACCTGCTGGTGGAGTTTTGATTAATTCAATAAGATCAGCAGTTTGCTGAGCATCTAATGGCGCTGGTACGATACCTAACGCGGCACGTTCTTCTACGTGTTTACGATATTCTTGTAGCACAATATTGCCCTCTTGGTGACGTGAAAGTATCCGGTAGCGCTTCAAGCGCAAATAAGTTACCCAATACTTATAGTATTCTAACGCGTAATTATAAAGCTTTTATGGATAGATGAAAATCCATCCAGTTACGCAACTGATTATACCGATTATAAATACTATGAATAGTGGTTGTAGTAAAAACTATTTTCATGAATACTTGTTAAGTAAGAATCATTACCATTAACCAATATTAATTTATTACAGGCATAAAAAAACCCAGCACTTGGCTGGGTTTTTATTACAAACTATTTAATTAACGTAAAACTTTAACGTTTTTGATAGTTTTGATATGCGCTTCTACACGACGGTTTTCTGCGTTTGCAGCTTTAGTGTTTGCATCATTTTTAAGACGCTCTTCACCTAAACCAACTGTAGTAATACGGTCTTTAGCAATGCCATCAGAAACTAATTGCTTAGCTACTGCATCAGCACGTTTTTTAGATAACCATTTGTTGTAAGTTGCTTTACCTACAGAAGAAGTGTGACCTTCTAAAAGTACTGTTGTATCTGGGTACTCTTTTAAGAATGCAGATACTTTTTCAATATCGTTTAAGTACTGAGTAGATACTGCTGAAGCATTGTTAGGGAAAGTCACTAATAAGCTTACAGTTACTTCTTTGTCTTCATATAAAGTACAACCAGTGCCATCAACTGCATCAGTCATGGGTGTGTTAGCACACTTATCATCTGCATCAGCAATGTTGTCGTTGTCGCTATCTGTAGGAGCTACAGCTACTTCAACAACTTCAGGAGCAGGTTTAACTGGCTCTACAGGAGCTGAATTTTGGCCAAATAAGTAGTTAATACCAATTTTAGCGCCTACATCTGTATAACCTTTATCAAGACCTTGGTATACAGCTGTTTCAGCATTAACAAATAAACCATCTGTAATGAAATGTTGGTAACCAACACCTGCATTTAGGAATGTATTGTCATTTACTATGTCCATTTCTTTAATACCGAAAAGACCGTAGAAAGGACCGCCATCAATGTGGTAAAGAGCATCAATACCGTAACGTTCGCCATCAACATTGTCGCGGTTGCCATTTACTTTATCAAAAGCATTAAAGTCCATATCTGCATACTCAAGACGTGCGCTCCAGTAATCACTGAAACGGTAACCAGCTTCTACACCCCAGCCAGTTGACTCGTTTACGTCAAGGCCATTTTGCCCACGGATGTTTCTCCAAGATGCGTCATAGTAGTCGCCAAAAGCGCCAATGTAGAAACCAGGCTCTTTATCAGCAGCGAATGAAGATGCGCTAGTTGCAGCTAACGCGATTGCGATTGTAAGTGATTTTAATTTCATTGTTTTCTTCCCATTTGAACAATTTAAAATTGTAGCTAATCAATACTAGCTCAATCAGTTTTATATAGACTAACTGAGCCTTTGTTAATCAATACTTAACGAAAAATAAAGTTTATAACTTTTTTCTATGCCCAGTCACAACACACATCCACTTACTATAGGCGAAATTAAAACTTTATTGAAAAATAAGTATAGTAGTTTTTGTAGATTAGTATTGAGCAAGGAATGTAAGGGCAATTAAATAAAATGCACTTAGTATATGCACAAAAATATTGCCTCACTTTAATTCGGCGCATAATACCACCAGAGTTTTCATTCCCAAACATATATGCTCACATTTGGTTGAAAAATGACTCTTTTGAATCATGTAGTTACATTAAATTCTAACAATTAAGTACCACAAAAAGTCTGGTAATCATTATCATTTATCGGCGTAGCTTGAAATTCTGATAATTTTTCACTGTCAGAATACGGGTTACTGGCTATTTTCATAAAGCGCTGTAGTAACTCACTAGCCCCTGCAGCATTATACTCTGCAATTATTTTTTCGATCACATGATTACGAGGAATTACACGAGGATTTGCCGCTCTCATTACTTCATAACTATTATCGTCGGTTAAGCTTACCCACTTAGCTCTCCATTCAATTAGCGACTCTGGTATTACTACTTCTTCTTTTAAGGATTCAGTAAGCGCATCGAAAGTATTGGTGTAGTCGAGCTGGTTATCTTTTAATAGTGTTAACAACTCTGCGATTAACTCGCCGCTACTATTACAAGATTCATTTAAACCCAGTTTTTGTGCCCACATAGCCGTAAACTCAGTATTAAACTGCTCAGCAAAACTATTAATAAATGGCGTCATTAATGAAACCGCTTGCTCGTCATCATCGCTAATAAGTGGTATTAAACTCTCAGCTAAGCGAGCACAGTTCCAGTTAGCTATATTAGGTTGATTACCAAATGCATACCGACCTTGTTTGTCGATAGAGCTAAATACGGTATCAAAGTCAAAGCTATTCATCATGGCACACGGGCCGTAATCAATGGTTTCTCCGTTTACTAGCGTATTATCGGTATTCATTACTCCGTGAATAAAGCCAACACGCATCCAGCTCACAACTAGCTTAACTTGGTTTTTAATCACAGCGCCTAAAAATGCTAAATAACGCTGCGATCCTGTATCGGTTATTTCTGGGTAGTGTCGATCAATGGCTAAATCGGCTAATTTTTTAAGCCCTTCAACATCGCCTTGCGTTGCTAAATATTGAAACGAGCCAACACGAATATGGCTCGTTGCTAAACGAGTCACTATTGCGCCTGCTTGTGGCGGATTGCGATAAACCGTTTCACCACTACCAACAACAGCTAAGCAGCGTGTGGTTTTAATGCCTAGTGCATGCATTGCCTCGCTCATTACGTATTCACGAATAGCAGGACCAAGAGCACAACGCCCATCTCCCCCTCTTGAGTAAGGAGTAGCACCAGAGCCTTTTAATTGAATATCCCACAACTGGTTTTTATCATCATTAATAGCGCCCAGCAAATGCGCTCGCCCATCGCCTAAACGTGGTGAAAAATGCCCAAATTGGTGCCCAGAGTAACCAAGTGCTACCGCAGGAATCGCCTGTTTCTCGTTACCGCTAAAAGTGCTGGCACGCAAATCAGCTGCAACGTTAATATTAAACTCTTTTGCTAAGCTCTCATTCCACAGCAATAACTGAGGAGAGGCAACACTTGCAGGAAAATCTTCTATCGCAAAGTTTTCCGTAATGTCTGTGTATCTTGGCACTAATTTCATGGTAATTCCTATTATTGCTGACTTATACCAACACGGTTGTCACCAACGCCATAAGCAACAATTAAACTTAACTCTTGCATACTTAAGCCGCTTTGCTTTTGCATTTCATTAAAAAAAGCTTGGGCTGCACTCAGTGATTTTTTAGTTTGTAAGCCGCCGTCTATAATTTTATGAGCACGTAAGTAATTCTCTAAGTCTCTAATCACATCTATGAATTTCTTTAAAATGTTACTAATCATGTTTAATGCGGTTTTAGCCTTAGTAACAAAAACTGTTGTAAAAATGAAGGCATTATTTAATTTCACATTATTTTTCAGAAGCAATGTTACTATTTTTAATCCGAGTTATTTAGGATAACCCAACATGGTTATCACCTATGGAATACGCAACAATTTGACTTATCTCTTGCAAACTAAGCTTCGATTCGGACTGCCATTTCAAGAATGTTTCTTGGATAGTATTTAAACTTCGTTTAGTAGTAAGGCCCCCATCTATTAGTCCATAGCTTCTAAAGTATGCTTCTACATCTTTGCTAAGTATAAAAGTATCCTTACCTAGTTTACGTAAAGCATAAGGCCCAGTATTGCCTCCCAACCTGCTACCATTAGCTTTTAAGTATGCCCATAATCCAATGATGTTTTTATCAGGCCACTCAGCAAGCCATTTTCCAACTGAGCCATATTCATCGCTAATTTCTTTTAGCATGAATGCATTTTCCCGAATCGTTCTTACCTTATTGTAATTGCGTATAATTGCAGGATCTTTGGCTTTACGTTCAAGCATGTCATCAGGCATCATAATTAATTTTTCAATATCGAATCCCCAAAATACATCTTCAAATGACTCCCACTTTTTCTCAACAACGGACCAGACAAATCCTGATTGAAAAACCTTCTTAGTCATTTCAGATAAAACTCGATCATTAGAAATGTGACGCAGCTCATCTGCATTTAAAGGCTTACTTATTAAACTTAATAATGCTTGTTCGCCACCTTTTCTATCTACAGCTCGCAAATATAGTTTTTCGAAGTTTTCCATTCTAATTTGCCTCAAATTATGTGCTTGATTTATCAGTAAATAAAGTCTACTTGTTACTGATGATATATAAAAGTCTAGATTTTATTTTTGTTTATGAGTGCTATTAATTATTCTTCACACCGTACTTTAATGGCCTAAGAGCAAGGTAACAAAATCCCTTTTAAACTTACGCATAAACCATACATGGTATATCAGACTTAATTTAGAATGTTAGAACAATACAATATTAAAAGTTTGTAATCTCTCGCAACTGAATTTATTTAACGGCAATCCAAATTCCTGATTCCTCACACCCTAAATTAACAAAAAAAGCTAAAATGCTCTCATCTGTAACGTCCTAAAACATTATTCATTTAATTAGTTAAATTCTTACAATTAATACTGTAATGCTATGCAGAATCTAAAAAGCAGAACACAAGATGAGGGTAAGTACTTACAAACTAAAACGTGTAAAAAATTAACCAAAAAAAAATGCTAAGATTCTTGAATCATTACAAAAAACACACTATGTTGTATTTACAAAACCAAAAAGCACTATATATAGTACCTCACTACTAAGAGGCTACCTATAATGCTTTTAATAGAAATAAATTTTAAGTATGTCCATATCGAGTTCAAAATTACTATTTCAACTAAGAACTAGTACATCGGATATGCTTTCCTAATAGACAGGCGGAAAACGTGGAAGTAAATAAAAACGAAAATAAAATTAAAATTTTGAGTCTAAATGGGGGAGGTATACGTGGGCTTTTTACAATTAGTGTTTTAGCTGAGTTAGAACAAATTATTGAAGATAAATCTCAAAGCACAGATGTCAGAATTGGAAACTATTTTGATTTAATTACGGGTGCATCTATCGGTGGAATTCTTGCTCTGGCACTTGCCCAAGGGAAATCCGCACGAGAATTGAAAGAAATATTTTTTGATAGTGGCAGCTATATATTTCCAAAGTACAAAATCTTTGACACAAAAATTAAATTTATAAAAAGATTAATAGCACCTTTATACAAAAGTGATCCTCTCCGAGAAACAATAGTTAAAATGATCGGTGAAAACCTTAAGTTTAGTGATTTAACTCGAAGAGTTATGATCCCTACCGTTAACTTATCAACAGGTCGCCCTCAATTTTTTAAGACTCCGCACAATCCAAACTTTACAAGAGATGGTCGTCTAAAGTTAATTGATGCCGCAATGGCTACGTCAGCTGCCCCAACTTATTTTGCACCACATTTTTGGCCAGATTTAGGTGCCTACTTTGCAGATGGAGGTTTAGTCGCTAATAATCCTAGTTTTATTGGTTTACATGAAGTTTTTGGAGATATGAAATCAGATTTTCCTGACGCAACTCATTCTAATATTAATATTTTAAATGTAGGAACAATGGGGGAAGAATATGCAATAAGCCCAGACACCTTATTCTCCAAAAGAAAAAAAGGATACTGGGGATTATGGGGAACTGGTGAGAAATTAGTTCATACAACAATGACATCGAATCAATTACTTCATCAATACATGCTCAATCGAGAACTTACTGCAAAAGGTTGTGCTGAAAACCTAGTTCAACTTGACTGCAAGATTCCAAATGAAGCAGCTAGTGAAATTACATTAGATAATTCATCAAGGTCCGCGCTAGACAATCTTGCTACACGAGGCCAACAACTGGTTACTGAAGAATATGCTAAAAACTCTGCTTTAAGAAACTTCTTCTTAAAGCAGGCACTCCCATTCAAAACTTAAAAAACCATATATAAGAAGGAAAAAATAGCTATGTGGAACCTACATTCATTTTACACCAACCGAGAAACAGGTTTGATTGGTCAACTTGTACTGTCTGATGAAGAAGAAACGAAACTTAAAGAATTACGTCACATTGTCCGAAAACGTATTACCTTAGTATTTAATGAGGCAATCGCAATTGCGAAAGAAATTATTAAAAACAATCTAACTATTAATAATGTTAGCTTCAAATTGCAAAGTACTTTTATTCGACACTTATCACCCGAAGAGCAAAATACTGTTGCTGAACTAATCAACGAAATGGATCTTGAAACACTCAAAGAATTTATACAATTAAAACCAAGATTCATGACGCAAGGAAGCTTCCAATATAAAACTCTGAATAAGCCATTTCACCCTGGTCAAGAAATGGATATTGATGATGGTACTTATCTACCAATGCCTATATTTGAATCAAAGCCAAAGATTGGACATCAGCTTTTAACTTTATTAGTTGATAGTGCACTCAAATCTTTAGCAAATGAAAACCGAGGTTGGAAATTTGAAGCTAAAAGAACATGTGGACGTATAAAGATTACTGACAAACGTACCCATATTGATGTCCCTATGTATGCAATACCACGGGAGCAATTTCTTCAGAAAGAGGCCGCGTCTATGCTTTCAATGGATTCTAATCGTAAAATAATTGAATCTAAAGCTAATTTAAAAGATGAAGAATCATACCGTAGGCTAGACTCTGATTGTGTAAATCTAGCACTAAGAGATGACAAGCCTGGAAGCCCAAAGTGGATGAATAGTGATCCTAAGGTTGTTGAGGACTGGTTTATTGGAGAGTGTCGACGTATAGGGTTCCATCTTCGAGATATTTGTAGGTTCATGAAGGCTTGGCGTGATGCTCAATGGAACTTAGGCGGACCTAGTTCTATTTGTTTAATGGCAGCGACGGTAGAAGTGCTTAATAAAAAAGCTCATGACACTAGCGATATTGCTTCAGTGGTTAAAATTGTTGCAGAAAACCTTCCCTACGAATTCAGAAAGGGAGTTGAGAGCCCTGATGATACAGACGAAAGACCTCTTTTTCCGCCTGAATCAGAGCACAACGACAGAGAAAAAAATATCATTTGCAAACTGGAAGATTTATCTACCTTGCTTTCTAAAGCTGAAAATGCTGAAACAAAACTATCTGCATTGAATATACTCTCAGAAGTTTTTGGAGAGCGCGTTAAAAATATAAGCTTAATAAAAGTAAAAGCTGCCGCTTTAGCATTTGAATCTGAACCGGCTCAAGCAAACTCACCTGCGAAAATAAGCACAACAATGGTTAGTGGATAAATTATAAATGGAACTAGTTCATCATATTTTACTAAATCTAGAGTTTCAATTTGTAAACTCAAGGAAGCTTTCTCGAGAATTAATTAGAAAGCCCTTTAATCTTAATAATGGTGCTTATATTAAGGAGTTTATAGTAAATGGTGAGCTTTTTATCATTGCTCTGATTATACCTAATGATCCACATATTAAACTTCCATCAGCATACGTTATTAGTATGCCTGATATATACAAAGACAAGCTAATTCCACACATCTCTCACGAAGGGTATTTATGTTATGTCGAACAAAAAGAGGCTGACTGGGACCCTAATGATCTGGATACCCTATACAAAAATATAGATTCTCAAATCCAATCAACATTAATTAAATCTTTTCAAAATCAATCAGAGAGTGATTCTGAGTTTGAAAATGAGTTTGTGTCATATTGGCCATCTGATAATTTTTTATATTTATTAAGTCATAGAGATAAATCTTTTAATTTCATTACTATTCAGTGTACATCCGTCGATGAAAAAAGTGTGGGCGATTATGAGTTCATTACTATAAACATTGGAAATAAAAAGCCCGATGAATATTTTGAGGACCATGAGTTAAATCAATGGTTATCACAAAGAAAATTAAAGATAGATAATAAAAATAATTTTGGAATAAAAACTCATTATGTTTCGGTATCTCCCGATAAACTAGCTGGTATAAATTGGCCCCCAAATAACTTGGGACACCTCATAAACTGGCTAGAGGAGGTTAATTGTAGTGCTCGCGATCATCTAATATATAGCTTAACGAGTAAGAAAGAAAAGAAACATATTTTGTTACTTGATATTGATAAGCAAGATCCGATTGCGGTTCATATCGAACTAAATGTACAAGCATTTGACTTCAACAGAAGGGCTAACAAAAAGAAAAAAAATAAGATCTCTTTTAACTCTCTTTTAGCTGTTGTACGCAGCAATAAATTTTGTAATCACTTCAAACGTTTTTCTGTTATTAAAGCTGATACAACAACGCTACAAAGTCGAGATAAAAAAAGAGAGCTTCAACTTAACTCTCAGCGTGTAGCCCTTATTGGATGCGGCACTATTGGTGGTTACTTAGCTAGTTTGTTAATTAGAAATGGTGCAGGTTGTAGTAACAAGCAATTTGATCTTTATGACGATGATATTTTGATGCCACACAACTTCTCACGGCACGTATTAACATCCTCTAGCTTTGGAAAAAACAAAGCTGTGGAACTAGCCAACAATTTAACTCAGTCAATACACACTGTAAAATCAGTTCATGGTTTTGCTAGTTCGTTTCCATTAAATGAAAATGTTTTATCTAAATACGATATTATTATTGATGCAACTGGTCGGCCTCCTTTTTCAAAAAGGCTTTCGCATGTAGTTAGGTTATTACCACAGCTAAAAAGACCGAATGTAATACATGCATTTAATGACGGAAATGGGCGCGCTTCTAAAGTGCTTGTAGATATAGGTCATAGTTGCTACAAGTGTATGACTATAGACAAGACTATCCACCAACGAAATGGTGATACACGTTTTGCCTCTAACATTATTGATAAGTCTGCACGTAAAGTAAGTTGTGGTAATACATATACAATTTATGATGCTTCAGTGAGCCATATAACTGCAGCAATTGCTCAAGAGGCAGTTTTGAATACTTTAGAGAGTAGTTTACCTTGGAGCTATAGTGAGTTTATTTTAGATGAGCAGTTTCGTACCGGCAAACGAAGAATATTAAAAAGGCAACCAGAATGTCCTATTTGTTATGAAGACAGTATGTGAATTAGTTTTTGAGGATGAAGTTGGTAATACTGTCGTTATCTTAGAGCATGTATTTAATACCATGCTAGATTATCGCCAATTAACTCCTACCTCATTAGAGGCTGCAGGTGTATTAGTTGGTGAAAGAAGAGGTTCACATCTAATAATATGCGACTTATCAGTGCCCAATACTGGAGATATCAGAAGTAGGTATCGAGTTGATAGAAAAGGGAAGCATCACCAGAGCAAAGTTATTGAGTGCTTTTATTCATCAAATGGCTTTCAACAATATATTGGAGAGTGGCATACACACCCAGAGGACCACCCCTCTCCGTCATTTTTGGATAAACAATCATGGAAAGAAAATCTGGTAGCAGATGTTCCTATGCTTGCAATTATTCTTGGTCGGAAGGCTTTATGGATCGCTCGTAAAGAAGGCAATAAAATA
The DNA here is from genome assembly GCF_015864395.1 of Pseudoalteromonas sp. SWYJZ12. Lineage (NCBI taxonomy): Bacteria > Pseudomonadati > Pseudomonadota > Gammaproteobacteria > Alteromonadales > Pseudoalteromonadaceae > Pseudoalteromonas > Pseudoalteromonas sp. SWYJZ12. Next base: position 7,767 of record NZ_JADYXH010000012.1, on the reverse strand, counting down.
CGCGAAATGCGTGAAGTTGATTTATCAAGTAATATAAAACAGCTTCTACCAAAATAAAGCATTTTATTAAAGTTCGGCTTTATACTTTTGTCTTGTCGGTAGCACCTCTTCAAATTCACAGTCTAGCGCATTTACTAACTTGTATAGGGTTTCGAGCTTAATATTAACATTACCTCTTTCCATTTTTCCGTAGTTACCGCGCTCTATACCGACATAAGTGGCAAAACCTTCTTGCGAATAACCTGCTTCTTTGCGTTTTTTTCGTAGCTTTTCACCAAAATTTTTAACTAAATCACTCACCTGATCTTCCTCAAGGAAAAATGATTAGATTTTCATGTTGAGCGCTTTACTACCACGCCCTATAATACCCATTATTATAAGAAGTCTATTAGGATTTACTTTGAAATTTGACCCTCTCGTAGCTCAAATTATTGTTGCATCAAATTTTGATAACTTTACAACTAGTGATGTACGCTCGGCGTACTTAGCATTAAAAAACGATACTTCTTTGGTACCTACAATAGTTAGGCGAAGTATATATGCAGAACTCCTCAAGCTTGTTAAAAAAGGCTGGCTGAAAAAGTTGGTATCGAATAAAAAAGGATTTACACGATTCAATAAAACAGAAAACTTTAACATTGAAGTTATTAGTAAATTAGCTAGCTCTATACCTATTTCTATTGCAAAAAAAGTAGATGATAAACGCGCACTTCTGCTTAGTAAGTTAAATCATTACAAAGCAGAGTTATTATTGAATATGGGGGAGTCTGAGGCATATAAAGAACTTTACTTAGAATCGCCCGAATTAGTAGATGAGCTACAGCCACAATACAACAAAGCTAGGGACAACAACACTAGAATACTTGGCAAAATTAGAGCAATTGAAGGCTTACTGCAGCAAAACAATGCATTAGAGAAAATATGAAACTAAGACTATGGCAAGCAGAGTGCATTAATTTAGCACTTACACAATACCAGAATGGTAATAGCCACTTTTTAGCTTTAGCGACTCCTGGCGCAGGTAAGACCTTGATGGCTTCGGAATTAGCTCACCAGTTATTAAAAAAGCACATAGTCGATTTGATTATTTGCTTTTCACCGTCTTCAATTGTATCTCAAGATTTTAAGGAAAGCTTACAACTAAAAACGAATGAACGTTTTGATGGACTTATAGGCTCTAAAGGCAGAACTTTAACATATCAAAGCTTACAGTATTTAGATATGCACTTTTGGCAGTTATTTGAACGATACCGTGTTTTTGTAATATTTGATGAAGTTCATCATTGTGCAGGTTCTAATATTGACAATGCAAATGCATGGGGTGAGCAGATAATACTTAACATTCAAAATAAAGCACAGTACACATTAGCCTTAACAGGCACTCCTTGGCGTTCTGACGCTGCTCCTATTGTTCTTTCATCATATCAACAGCCTAACAATAAAATAGCGTGCGACTACGTTTACGGGCTTTCTGAGGCTATTGGAGATAATGTTTGTCGGGTTCCACAAATAGTAGCTGTTGATAATAGCCGTATTACAGTTGTGGATGACGCTGAAACCAAGACATTTAACAGCTTTAAAGCGTTATTAAGCGACTCTGGCGTTTCTTATCAAGAAATTATTGAAAATGAAGCGGTAATAAAATACATGATTTCTTCCGCTCAAAAAAAGCTGGCTTCAATCAGATTGAAAAACCCCGATGCAGCGGGGTTGATTGTTGCATCGTCTGTTGAGCATGCCCGTCAAATCTCTATGTTAATGCGAACTTACTTTGACGAGGATAGCGTTGTTGTAACCTACCGAGAAAATGAACCTACAAGTATTATTCAGCAGTTTAGGTATGCACAAACTAAGTGGATTGTTTCTGTTGGTATGATTAGCGAAGGTACAAACATCCCTCGTTTACAGGTTTGCTGTCACCTTACAAACATAAAAACAGAAATGCATTTTAGACAAATATTGGGCCGTATATTGAGGATAACAAACTCTAAAAACCAAGAAGCTATTATGTACATGCCCGCCGAACCTAAGCTTTTAGAGTATGCGTATAGGGTTAATCAAGATGTTCCATTTGAAGCTGATGTAGTTAAATTTGAAAAGATTGAAACTGTTGCTGGAAATAATACCGTAGATGAAAATTCAAGCGATATTACTTTTAATAAACAAAGTAAAAAACCTTCCAAAACCCAGTTCGATTTTGATAACTTTGCTGACTTTTTTGAGCAGCCAGGTATGAGCAATAGGCCTGAAGCGACAGAGGAACATTTTTTAACCGGTGCTTATGAGCGAATTATTAATATATCAGGCCGCTTTCAGCAAGAGGCTATTGCTTTAGGGTTAAGTGAATTACGCTAGAATTTAAGGCCTCAAATAGAACTTTACAGGTAACATCGATTTCAGTTGCACGAGGAAATATAACTTAATTTAAGGAGTTGCAATGTATAGCTTCTCAAAAATTCATAAAAAAATAGACTTTATAGAGATTCTAACCAATAGAAAGATCTGTGAAGGTTCAAGCCATCTAGAGAAAGTTAACTTTATAAATCAAGGTGTAGATATCAAAAATGCTGAGCATTTAAGGATAGAGTTAGGCTGGGATATACGAGCATTTTCTTCAGCTATTAGAACCAGCAATAGCTCATATATACGCTATAAAAAAGAATTAAAGCCTTTAAATACCACTTTAAGTGAAAATGCATTTGAAATTGCAAAAGTCTGTTCTTTTTGTCTTGATTACTTTGAAAATATAGAACGTTTTAATATTTGGTTAAATATCCCTTCACTCCAATTCGACTCTAAAAAACCTTTAACATTTATAGATACTATAGCTGGCCGTGAATTAATTAAAAATACCGTAAACAGGCTCAAATATGGCTATAACGCCTAAGAGTAAAGTGTCTTAGGACGTAAAGCGCACGATCAACAGACTGCCAACATGAAACCAAGTTCTATCCTTTTCTTAACTTAACAAGAAGCTATCACTTTAGAGATTAAAACGTTGATTTGAGCTTATTAATGACTCAATTTTCTCTGATAGTCGCATTTGTGCCATTTGCGGACTGTCGTAACCTTAGACTCTTGTTAGCCATTTACTCTGGTAGTGAAAATGTGAACTCTTGATAGTCGTGTTCTTTAGTCAGTGCTGAGGCTGTATTTTCAAAGTGCTGTAAAAAAAATTCAGACTCTACTGAATCAGGTGTCACATGCTCTTTCACAAATGGGTGCAATGCAATTCCTGCATTCAGAGACAAAGGCACAAAGTTGAAAAATATTTGAGATTTACTGAAACCTAAAGATTTTGCCTCTTCTTCAAATTTATCTGCATTTAAATAGTTACGAATTAGATCTCTAGCATTAGCTCTCAATCTTGATTCATTTCGTGGCAAAGTTAACAAATCGTCTAAATCAGACCAAGATAGAGGTATATCAAAGTACCCTCCACCTTCTTCCTCTTCAGGTACAACAGAATTTACGTATAGATACTTCTTTTTGTTTGTAGGCTTTTCACAAACTTGATTATGGTAGTTCCATAAACTTCTAATTCTGTTTGCTTTGTTATGGTGGCGAGCATTGCGAATTGCCAGAATTATGCAAAGTTCAGGGACTGAATACCAATCTACTGGCTTTCCTAATTCTTGCGCCATTGTAGTGGTACAGTGATTTTGGCCACCCATTAAGAAAGAAATGTTATGCTGGTAAGCATACAAATTTGGGTGAAAAAATGACGAAATTAAAACGCGCATCGTATTCTGCAGCAATAAAATTAGAAACAGCTCAGCTTGTAGTTGACCAAAGTTATACTCAAGAAGAAGCAGCCAAAGCGATGGGGGTGGGTAAATCAACCGTCAGTAAGTGGGTTACTCAATTAAAGCAAGAGCGGAGTGGCCAGACACCATCTGCTTCGCCAATGACGCCCGAACAAATTGAAATCCGCGAACTTAAAAAGCAAATCCAACGCATCGAATTAGAAAAGGATATATTAAAAAAGGCTACCGCTCTCTTGATGTCCGACTCCCTGAACAATTCTCGTTAATTGAGAAACTAAATCAACGAGAGCGTTACCCAATTAGCGTGCTGTGTAACGTATTCAATGTGCATCGTAGCAGCTATAAATATTGGGCTATAAGGGATACAACGCCGACACCAGAACAAGTAAGGCTAGAGGCTGAAGTTAGAGCAATACATGCAATGAGCGGCGGCTCAGCTGGGGCGCGGACAATCGCGGCAATAGCAACGAACAATGATTTTGAATTGAGTCGTTATCGTGCTGCTAAGCTAATGGTTAAGTTAAAGCTTGAAAGCTGCCAAGTACCTCAACATTCATATAAACGCGGCGGTAATGAACACCTTGAAATTCCAAACCTGCTTGATAGACAATTTGATGTTGTTGAGCCAGATACCGTGTGGTGCGGTGATGTGACGTATAGTGTGCCCGGAGTTCAGCACTAGCAAGGAATGCTTTAATGAACCACGAGTCTATCTGAAATACATGAGCAATACGGTAGGAGCCAAATTGTTTATGGCACTATCTGGTTGTGCAGATAGTTGAGTCTGAGCGGCAGTGACTTATCGTATGCTGATAAGGTGATGGAACTCGCTGACAACGGGGAGTGAGGCGAATTCGTTACGCCAAGATGCTCTTCTAGACTAAGTATTGGACGGATGAAGTACATGAACCGATTAACCCGCATCTATGGGCTGAAACGTCGCCATTGCCTACACGAATTAACAGGCAATATGATGCTGCAATAATACTAAATGTATGAGTATTATTGCCGACTTGATAAATCACACGTAGGTATTTATCAATGGATAAACGCTAAATCACAATTCAGCGTTTAAGTATTATCACCTTACAGCACGATAAGGTTAAAGACTGCGATCGGCATCCACCCCAATATGTTCGAGTTCAGATAGGTAAACCGGGGAAGGTTTGTTTGAATGCTAAGGGAGCACGACCCCGATGACAAACAAGCTGGCGGAGCGTTCGTAGTAGTCTGAGATGGGGAAAGCCCATTACATGGCGAAGGGGCGCAGTTTAATTGATTTGCGCAAGCAAATTACCTGACCTTAATGAGGTGAAGACCTGTGATAATCAGCGAACTGCAACGTAAATTAGCAACATGGACAGCAACCGATAAAGCGCGTCGCGTTAATCGATTACTGCGCCTTATCAGTCACCCACAATGGCTTTGCCAAGCGGCTGAAGTAACGCTTTCTTCAAAAGGTGCCAAAACACCTGGCGTTGATGGAATAACTAAAATTCACTTACAGGATAAGCTGACTGATTACTTAGATGGGATCAGAAATGATTTACTCTCGGGTAATTATCAACCAATGCCTGCCAGACGAATTTATATTCCTAAAGCGAATGGAAAGCAACGCCCTTTAGGCATACCCACCTTAAGAGACAGAATAGTGCAACGTGCCATGCTCATGGCAATGGAGCCGATATGGGAAAATGATTTTCATTCACTATCCTATGGTTTTAGACCTGAACGCAGTGTCCATCACGCCATTAGAACTGTTAAGTTACAAATGACAGGCTCAAGTGAACCACGTGGGCGCTGGGTAATTGAAGGGGATTTATCAAGTTATTTTGATACAGTCCACCATCAATTACTGATGACATGTGTGCGTAAGCGTATCAATTGTCGACGATTTAATGAATTGCTCTGGCGGTTCATCAAAGCAGGACATATTGAACGTAATCTATTCTGTGCAACAAGCGAAGGCGTACCACAAGGTGGTGTCATTTCTCCATTATTGTCAAATATCATGCTCAACGAATTTGATCAGTATTTGGATAAATGCTACTTGAGCAAGAAAGCACGTAAAGATCGCTGGTACTGGAATCGTACAATCCAAGATAAGCGTACCATTGCACTAGAGGAAAATAGACAATGGAAACCTGGGGTTGCTTATTGTCGTTATGCCGATGACTTTCTTGTGATTGTCAAAGGTAACAAACAACAAGCAGAAGCCATTCGTGATCAGTGTCGAAATTTTCTTGAAGGTAAACTTAAACTCACACTTAACATGGAGAAAACCCATATTACGCATGTGAATGATGGACTTATCTTCCTTGGTCATAGGATCATAAGGAAACGTGGTCCTAAAGGGAATATGCGTGTGGTGTCTGGTATTCCACATGGTAAGGCTAAAGCATTTTCTCATTCCTTGAGCCAAGCTTTATCCAGTGATCACAGTTGTAGCAAGATAGACAAAGTTGAACAACTCAGCCGCAAGCTTAAAGGCTGGGCGCAATTTTATCGTCATACTGATTATACCGCTAAAGTTTACAGTAAAATTGATCGTATAGTTTTCTGGAAATTAGCAAAATGGCTAGCGCGGAAATATCGTTGCTCCGTTAAGTCATTAATGATGAAGTGGATAAAACGACCGACGCCAAATCAGGCCAAGACTTGGGTATTATTTGGTAAAAGCAATCGAGGTAATTTATGTAGCGCTTCACTATATCGACTGGTGAGCAGTCCTAAGTTGCCCTTCCGTTGGCGATTACCTGAATCAAACCCTTATCTTAGAGATGAAATGAGAAATACTGTCACATCTCGCTACAGCGATGTTGTAATGGCTGTAAGCCACAATTAAGCGGAGAGCTGTATGCGCTGAAAGGTGCACGTACGGTTCGGAGAGGAGAGGCAGAAAAATAGTTCGACTACGTTCTGCCTCTTACTCTACTTTGGGTAGGTAATCGCTGGGCTTATTTAGCCGTTGTTATTGATTTATTTGCACGTAAAGTCGTTGGCTGGGCCATGTCGTTGTCGCCAGATACTAATTTAACGCTAAAAGCGCTTGAACTCGCGTATGAAAGCAGAGGAAAACCGACAAGACTGATGTTTCATTCAGACCAGGGTAGTCACTATACCAGTTTAAAATATCGCCAACGTTTATGGCGCTATAAAATCAAACAAAGTATGAGTAGGCGTGGAAACTGTTGGGATAATGCACAAATGGAGCGATTTTTTAGAAGCTTTAAAACGGAATGGATGCCAAAGGTTGGATATGGAAATTTTATAGATGCTAAATATAGCGTTAGTGATTATATCAACGGATATTACAACAACGTTAGGCCGCATCATTATAATGCCGGTTTAGCGCCAAATGAATCTGAGGTTAGATACCAAGATTCTAAAACAGTGGCCAAATTTTATTGACCACTACACATCAAATCATATAAATTATGGAATGCATTTAATTTTGCGTTAATTGCAGTTTCCACAGTACCCACGGCTTCTGCTCTATCAATATCAATTAATTGTTTTAATCTTTGATTCGATTCAAGCAGAACTCTAAACGTTTGAGTCAGGTCTTCGAAGGAATGGGTAAGCATATAAACTCCGTACGTATGAATTAATGGCTAACAGCTTATTGAACACCGTTTTGGTGGTTTATAACACACCAAAACGGCGTATATTACATACCCCGATAATTTCACCAATAATTTCCTTTGTAAACAAGTAATTAAAATAGCGAGATATTAAGCATGTTATTTTCCCCCAAAGCGGCGTTTAATAATGTTATCGAACAGAATTAGGCTCTTACTCAAAGAAGTAATAATAAATTTAACTTTTCAGTGTCCGCTCCTCGCTCATACCCGAATTCTTTTGTAGCGAGCTAAGCTTAAAACTCCATAAACACCGGAGTACAACTAATGCACCAGTTAACTATATATCAGCCTAAAGAGCCTTGGAATAAAAATAAGCTTGTAGGACAAAAGTTACCTCTAAAATTACAGCAAATATG
>NZ_JADYXH010000011.1:0-111240 GCF_015864395.1 Pseudoalteromonas sp. SWYJZ12 | reverse complement strand
CAAAAGTAGGACCGTTCGAATTTCAAAAACTCGGTACACCATTAAGTCAAAGCATGCTTAACTGAATGGTGTTAGCCAATTGGCGGCTTTTTATTCTCTGTATTTTCATGCAGTTCGAGTTTTGGTGCACTCATACCTTTGAGTAACCGACCAAATATATCAGCGCCGGTAATAATGCGCTTCACATCACTCCACACTAACACCACATCGTGATCAATGGCCCCATCAAACGATTTATCTAAAGAATGACTAGCCCGTATTTTTAAAATAACTTCACTCAGGCGCATCGCCTCATCAGCAACAATAATAGGTCTGTGACAATAATGATAAGGGTCAAACGTATCTGGCTCAAATAACGCTGATCTTAAAAAGCCGTCAGCATCTACCACTAATAAAGGCCAACCGTCTTCATTGGTAATGATCACCCAGTTATAACCTGACTTATGTAGTTTGCGTAAAAACTCATTATCAGTCGTTAATGTAAGGTCTGGGAAAATAGGCAAATCAAGCTTAGTAGGCAAAGCAATAATAGAGTCTGGATCAATTACCTCACCCTCTTTGGTTACGCTTATTTCATCTAAGCTAAAAAAGTTAAGCGCGCCTATTCCCTCAACGTGTTGAACATCAGCTTCTTCAGCCTCTATGTGTTTGCGAATAATACCTCTGAGCTCACTTTCAGCAAAGTACGTAATCCCCTCTTTACCTAACCATGCATCGAGAATTAAAGCCGTTGGCTTAGCAACTATATAAAACAGAATCTGATAAAACTTAATTAACGGCGAAAGTAGGCTTGCCATTTTTAACGCATTACGCGAAAAATAAGCCTGCGGTGTTATTTCACCAATAATAGTAATTGCGATAGTTGAGAATAAAAACGAACTTGCGCCCATTAATACCGAATCAGAAAGTAGTGTAAGTAGTACGTTAATACCTACGTTACCCCACAAAATAGTCGACAATAAAAAGTTAGAGTCGTTTCGAAGGGCCATGACTTTTATGGCCGCCTCGTTCCCTTTTGCACTTTCCATTTCAAGCTGAAGCCTACTTAGTGAAAAAAACGCTAAGTTTAAGCCCGAAAATATTGCCGATTGTGAAATACACAAAGCAATTGCACACCAAATCATGACTTCAAAGGTCATTGTATTTTCCTGTTAGTAATACCAATTCACTTAATTAAGCGAATTGGTATAAGGCTTATAAAAGCAATAAACTGCCTAAACCTAAAAAGGTAACAAACCCAACAATATCGGTAACGGTAGTTAAAATTACCGAGCCAGATAACGCAGGATCAATTTTCATTTTGTCTAAAATAGACGGAATAACAACACCCGCTAGTGACGCAGCGACTAAATTCAATAATATGGCTACCGTAATCGTAATACTGAGCATTAAATCGTTAAACCATAAGAAGGTAAGCAGGCCTATTACAAACGCCCATACCAAGCCATTTACAGCGCCAACACGTAGCTCTTTTTTAAGTAACGCATTGCGGTTTGAATCTGTAACCTGTCCAAGCGCTAAACCACGCACAATAACGGTTAATGTTTGACTACCTGCGATCCCGCCCATAGAAGCAACCACTGGCATTAATACAGCTAGTGCTACAACCTGTTCTATAGTTGCGCCAAATAAACCGATGAACCAAGACGCTAAAAAGGCAGTAGCTAAGTTAATACCTAACCATATACCACGGTTTTTAGCACTTTTTCGCACACTTGCGAACAGGTCTTCGTCTTCACGTAAACCACCGGCTTTAGCGGCTGCTTCATCAGCAATTTCTTGTCGTAATTCATAAGCAGAGGCAATGGTTAATCGCCCAAGTAATTTGTTATCAGCATTAACCACTGGCAGTGCCATTTTTTCACTGTGGATCACCACTTCTGCCGCTTCATATAAATCATCATCAGCATGGAGCGATGAAAAGTCATGATTTGCCAATGTCATTAAGTTATCGGTGTCGCTGGCTTTTATTAAATCATTTACCGCAACCTCACCTATTAAACTACCCTTGCGGCTTACTAAATAAATAACTTCACTGTATTGCGGTAAACCTTTATGTAGCAATTTTTTAGCACCACCGGCTGTTAGCTTCTCCGATACTTTTAAAAAGTCAAAACCTAACCAGTGACCAAGTTGTTCTGGCGGGTATTGCTGCGCTAAATCATATTGTTTGGTTTGCGCTTCATCGAGTTGCTTTTTTGCATACTCAACAAATCGCTCTGGTATAACTTCTTCAAGTTCCAGTAGCTCTTCTACATTAACTTCATCAAGAAGCTTAAAAGCCTCAGTGTCTTCTAGTGTTTGCAGCAACCACAAGCAACTATCTTCACTTAAATTAACAAAAATTTCGTGTTGCGTGTCTTCGTCAAGCAACTGCCAAATTTCAAGTCGTTGTTCTTTTGGTATCGCCTCAAAAAGTAATGACAGGTGCTCTGTTGAAAGCGTTAACTGCGCATCTGCTAATAATTTATTTTTGCGTTCTGTTGTATCGCATTGCAATAAATCATTTATGAGCTGTGGAAGTTGGTCTACCGGATACTCAATCATCTTAAAACCTTAAAATTTAAAAGCGCACATTATTTATAGTCTACTTGAACAATAAAAAATTGCAGAAAAAACGTGAACTTATTAAGCATGCGCAAGCTATTTTTGCGCATTGTATGGGCAAACTAAATGCAGTACTAATATTTATTTTAAAAAATTAAAAAAACAGTAAAAGGAATTGTTTTTGAGGGATTAAACAACAAGTAAGCAAACCAAAGGGATTACTTATAATAAAAAAAATCCCATATTAGCTAGGCTAATATGGGCAAAATCACACAATGAATTAGGTGTTTTTAAATTACGGTTTATGCTTTAAATTAAAGTCTATCAGTAATATTTCGTACTAAGTCAGAATCTACAAATTGAGTAATAAGTGCAGCGCCCCACGCATAGCCTCGCTGTATTGGGTAACCTTTAAAAATCCAGCGTTTACGCACGTGATTAAAGCGCTCCAAATAGTCTTGCTTTTTTTGTGGCAGAGGTTGCTCACCCAATTTATTCCATGCTTTATATACGCCTGACATGTCAGACCCTCGCATAAAGCGTTGCAACCAACGTGGAAAACGAGAAAAGCTAATAGTGGACTGAAAATCAATAAAATAAGGTTTACCGTCTGCGCCGCATAAAATATTACCCATATTGCGCAAGTCTAAATGCACGATGCCTTTGCGATGCATTTTTGCTACTTGACGCTCAAGCTCACTAAAAAAGTTAACAGGTAGTGTTTTGTCTTCATGAATTAAAGCGCGCAGTGGCGTGCCTTCAATATAGTTATAAGCTACGGCTATCGGCGATAATCTACAAAAGCGGTTAGCGACTGCATCAAGCTCAGCTAAACGGCTCAATCCTTTATATTCTTGGTTTACAGATAGTCGCGCAAATGTTTTGCGGATAAACCACGGGCTTTGGCTAAAATCTTTAACAATTAAATCAAATTCATTATCTTTATATCGATACACAATCGCGTTAGCAAAACGTCCCTTATGGACAACACTTAAGTGATGTTGCATAAAAGTATGTTCTGGAAATTGCTGCTGTAATTGTACTAACAAATTATTTTCAATCATAACAAACCTAACAAGATGATAACTTTAATTGCCTAGGCAACTATATTATCAAAGTTAGATTCTGCGCACAATCAGATCAACTAATTAGCACGCTAACTTTCTATTGAAACAGTATCGCTATTTTATTGATAATCTACTTTTGGGGGGAGTCTGGCAGTGAATCAAGATTATTTATAGCTTTGAATAGTAAGTCGATTATTTGGTTTTTTTCTGGCTCTGAAAAACCACTTAATGCTTGAGCATAGACTTCGTTTACTACAGGCATAATTTCAGGACAAAGAGCTTTACCTTTTTCACTTAAACACAAAATAGTTGAGCGCTTATCAAGCTCACATTGCGTTTTAATAATGAGTCCTTTTTCTTCAAGTCGGTTTAGTAAGCGGCTCATAGCGCCACGATCATAAACCATATACTCGCAAAGTCCTGCAAGCGTATTAACCGACTCTCTCGCAAGTAGTACAACCACAATATATTGCGCAGAAGTTAAGTCCATAGGAAGTAACTTGGCATCAACATGAATGGCTAATCTCGAGCGTAAAAAAGACACTAAACGCCCCAAGTCTTGCTCTGGCGCTAACTCTTCTCGAGTACAACGTTTAATTGATGGCATGTTTTGCATGGTTATTCCACTGTATAGGTATATTTGCATGCTGATAGACCTTAACACATACAAAAAATTCAATAATTTTTATAAAAACTAAGCAGCTAAAACTAAGCCACAAAAATAAAGCCGCTATTAGCGGCTTTTACTGTAAAGCTTTAAACTTTGTTAAATTTTAAACTGGCCAACAAGCTGGCCTAAGTTTTCACCACGCGCAGCTAAATGCTGGCCTACCGAAGAGGTAGTTTTGCTTGAAATAGTTAGTTCATTAACGATTTCTTGAATGGCAAATACATTACGGTTTATTTCTTCTGTAACGCTACTTTGCTCCAGCGCCGCTGTCGCAATTTGCGTACTCATGTCGTTAATTGATCTAACTGAGGTTGTTACCGCACCTAAACTTTCTGAAATAGCACGAGACGATTCTACTGAGCGATTACAACTATTCTGACTCGCTTGCATTGCGGCTACAGCATTCGATACTAAATTATGTAACTCACTCAACATTTCACTAATCTCTAATGTGCTAACTTGAGTACGACTTGCTAAGCTTCTTACCTCATCAGCAACAACAGCAAACCCTCGCCCTTGCTCACCTGCTCGTGCAGCTTCTATTGCAGCATTAAGTGCAAGTAAATTTGTTTGCTCGGCAATTCCACCAATTACGCTTAGTACACTATTAATCTTTTTAGATTGATCACTGAGTGAATCAACTTGTTCTGCGGCTAGGTTTATCTCGCCCATTAGGTTAGACACCTCACTGAGTGAAATATCAACACACTCTTGAGCTTTAGCAACTTCTTGCGTTGCCGCTTGGGTTGACTCTGCCACTTGATTCGTATTTTGAGCCACCTCATGAGAAGTAGCCGACATTTCGGTAATAGCCGTCGCAACAAGGTCTGTTTCATGATTGTGATTAAGTAGCTTGTCTTCAATTAACCGTGTTTGTGTATTTATATCACTAGAGGCTGTTTTTACATCGTGTGTTACATCAACCACATTGGCAATAATGCCATGTAGCTTACTTACAAACATATTAAATGCTTCGCCAAGTTGGCCTATTTCATCGTTAGTATCAATATCTAAACGTTTGGTTAAATCGCCCTCACCTTTAGCAATGTCGTCAAGGCTTTGCGCCATGCGCTGTATTGGTTTTACCATTGTATTTGCGGCAACTAACGCACATACAATAGTTAACACAACCCAAAATAAAGCAATTAGCAATAAGGTCACTACCTTATCATTCATGTGCTCTTGCATTGCTGTTTGATATTTAAGTAGTTCTGCGCCTATATCATCCATATATGCGCCAGTACCAATCATCCAGTTTGTACCTGGGATCATTGCTGCATAGCCCATTTTTTCAACTAAGCCTGTGGTATTTGGTTTTTGAAAATGATAGTTAAAAGCGCCACCGCCTTTTCTAGCTTGATCTAATAAGCCCACTATTATTTTTTTACCGTTAGGGTCAGTCATCCCTATTTTGTTTTGCCCTTCAATAGCATCACCTAATAATGCATGAAAAACACTAACGCCATTTGTGTCGTATATAAAAAAGTAACCACCTTGACCAAATGTTAAATCTCTTAAAGCGTTTTTAGCATCTTGCTCAGAGCCATTTGCTATTTGATAGCGCACAATTTTACTGGCAATTTCCACCTCGGTGCTTAGCAACGTTTGTTTGTCACTTATTAGTTTAGTTTGAAATGCTTCAAAATTTTGTTGCTGATTTTTATTCTCTAAATAATAAGAACTCAGCATCAAGCTAATCAAAAGTAGCATTAAGGGCAATATAGCTAATAACAACAGTTTGTTTTTCAAGCTTAAATTACTCATTATTTCTCCGGGGTATATAAATGCATATATAGCGACAATAGCCAAAAATTAAATTACGGCTGTTTACATTGTTTTATTGGGTTTAAAAGCATAGTAAATAAAAACAAATTGGTGGGAGTAAACTCATACTATGCTCAATTAGCAGATATTATAGTCACAAGGAAGGTATTTGGACACTAAAAACACTGAGACCTTCGTATTAATTAATATATAATTTGCCACTCTTTCATTAGAGATTTAAAGTTCTAGCAGCTGCATTGATCTAAACTTAATTTTATAGCGTACTGAGACGGCTAATCACCAGCTATGTAATGAGTTAACGCACGACTCATGTTAGTATTGATTTTAGGTTCATATAAATAATGAACATATAGATATTAAACTTCCATTAACATATAATAACCCTATATTACTAATACCAAACAACTAGAAAATCGGAACGCATCACTTTGAGTCACAGTTATAATCTAATAAAAATGAATTATTAATGAAATATATTTTATACCTTGCACTTTTAGTGTCTGCTCATGCATTCTCAGCACCTGTAAATAATAGTATCGCTTTTTACTACTCAGCGCCGATGCCATTAGCCGAAATGACCTTTTATTCTCGCGTTGTAGTCCAGCCTGATCTTGTGACTGAGCACGAACTTAATTGGTTTAAACAGCGTAATATTGCTGTTTATGCTTATTTAAGTGTTGGTGAGTCGTTTAATCAAAGTGAGTCATCACTTAGCATAAACCCCAACTGGAATAGCCACATTGCGGATTTAACATCAGCACATTGGCAACAATATATTGCAAATAGCGCTGCGGCATTAAAAGCACGTGGCTTTAGCGGCTTATTTTTAGATACCCTTGATAGCTATCAGCTATTAGATGCTACACACAGTAAACCCGATCAACAAGCTGGGTTAGTCACCATAATAAGCTCACTATCTGAGACTTTTGATAAGCACCTTATTCTTAACCGGGGCTTTGAGTTATTGCCTAAACTCGCTAATTTAGCTAAAGACTTAGTTGCTGAGGGTTTGTATAGCCACTTTAATCCAACCGACAATAGCTATAAGCTGACCAACAAAAACGACCAAGATTGGCTAAGCGCACAATTAAAAACAGCACAAGACTTAGGCCTTAACGTCCAAGTTATTGATTATGCAAAACCCGATAATCGCCTCGCTATGGCACAAAATATTATAGACGCCGGTTTTAATCCATGGGTAACCGATGGTCACCTGAAAACATGGGGAACATCATCAATTACACCGGTGCCTAGGCGCATTTTGATCCCTTATAACAGTAACGTAAAGCCACTCATTTACACTACCGTACATTTAAAGCTTGCGACCATGATTGAGTATTTGGGGTATATACCTGATTACATAGATATGGCAAAGCGCGATTTACCTTTGGTTGACCCTAGCTTACATGCCGGTATTATTTCGTGGACCTCAAGCGACGCATTTTACACACCAACACTTACCAATTGGCTTGAAGCTAATTTAGGTGTGGTGCCAGAGCTTATTTTAGGCGAGTTACCACAATCAACTAAATTATTATTAAGCTTGGGTATTGAGTCGTTAAACACACTGCCTGAAGGTCCATATAAACAAGATAGCTTTGCACCTTGGCTCAAAGGAGAATCCACAACACCTCCCCCTATTGTTAAACCATACTTACTCAAATTAGCAACTGATGCGACTCCTTTAATTACAATAAAATCATCAGATGACACAATAGTTGTACAAGCTGCTAAAACTAAATATGGTGCAGTCGTCGTTGCTCCTTGGCTAATTGATACATTTCCGATGGAAGGCAGCAAATGGGTTATTGATCCGCGTACACTACTAACTCAAGCTATGGGACTACCGCCTATATTAGTGCCAGATACAACCACCGAAAGTGGCAGGCGAATGCTAACGCTGCATATCGATGGAGATGGATTTACAAGTGTTGCCCATTACGAAGGTAAGCCTTATTCAGCAGAAGTGATTCGAGATGAAATAATTAAACGCTATAAACTGCCTTTAACGTCATCTGTGATCCAAGCTGACATTGAAGAAGGCGGTATTCACTCTAAACAAAGTGCCAAACTTGAAGGCATTGCACGTAGTATTTTTAACCTACCTTACGTAGAAGTTGCTTCGCATACTTATAGTCACCCCTATTTTTGGACAGCACTGTCTGGGCGAAAAAAAATAGATGAAGACGACACCGATTACGGTTTTCATCTAGATGTACCTGGCTACAACACTATCAGCCTTAAAAAAGAAATTACAGATTCAATAAAGTACATTGATGAAAAGCTCACACCTAAAAATAAAAAAACAGTGATGATGTTATGGTCAGGCGATGCAACTCCTGGTCCTAAAGCACTTGAACTTGCTCGTGATGCAGGTGTGTTAAATGTCAACGGTGGTAACACTGATGTAAATGCCGATAATCCTAGTCTTACACATATATCACCTATTGGCCGACCTGAGCGTGATTTGCTGTATCAAATTTATGCCCCCATATTAAATGAAAATGTTTACACAAACCTATGGCATGGCCCTTATTACGGCTTTAGACGTTTAACCGAAACTTTCGAAATAACAGAAAAACCATATAGGTTAAAACCTTACACTATTTACTATCACTTTTACTCAGGCGAAGTTCTTGCGGGTTTAGACGCTCTTAAACACAACATAGATTATGTTTTAGCAAGACCAAATACGCCTGTGCATTTAAGCCATTATGCAAAAGTAGCAAAAGATTTTTACTTTTCTGCACTTGCAAAAAACAATAATAATGAATGGTTATTTAGCTCAAAGTACATTCGTACTCTACGGATACCTACCGATTTTGATGTGCCAAACATAGCTCAAAGTGAAGGTGTATCGGGTGTAACTGAAAAAGGTGACTACATACACGTTATAAATAACATAGCTCGCCTTAGCTTTGATCACAGCCAAAATAGTAAAAAACCTTATTTAGCGTCTGCAAATGTTGTTATTAATAACTGGCAAGTTAACGGGCCTGTTAGTTTTAAAGCGTGGGTACCCGCTTCACTTGATTTAATGAATGCACGCTCTTGCGAATTTGTATCTAATTTGGGTGAGCACTTTAAAGGTGTAACACGCGCTAATGTGACACACTTTAATCTGCCAAAGGGTCAATTTTATGGTTATCTTAACTGCAATGGAGTCGCTCGATAATGAATGCTAAAAAGCGCCCTCAGTTAATTTCTGTAAAAACAATATTAGCAATATTAGCTGTAAGTTGTTTTGCACTTTATGCATTATTTCCTCACACCTTATTTTTTGAAGATGATGAACTTTCACAAGATTATACCTTTGAAAAATCGTACCTTAATGCAGCGCTCAACACAGAGCCCGACAACGAAAAGCTACGCGCAAAATTAGTTGAGCTGCATATAGGGCTTAGTGAGTATTCACAAGCCACTAACGAGCTTGAAAAACTACCTAGAGGTGAGCGCAAAGCGACGCTTGAAATAAAGCTGCTTTACTCATTATGGCTAGCAAGCGGGGCTAATATTGACGACCGTTTTGAAGAACTATCTTTAAAAATAGGTGCTCATAAAAATTGGAACGAACAAATACTAACTATTGCAAAAGCAGTTGGGTTAAACGCAAAAGTTGCTCAGTACTATCAAAAAAATAAACAGCCACTCCTTGCAGCCGATTACTGGTTAAGCTCAGGGGAACCTGACAAAGCACTCGCAATTTATAAAACAAATATAAATGCTGACATTGCAGCTAAAGCGATTGAAACTGCACTGGGCGCAAATAACCCGATTCAAGCTTATGCATGGTGGAAAACCTATGGTGACAAAGCCGATGTTAAACGCACTCTTTATTTAGCTAACCTAGCTGGCAACACAGAAGATGCAGCTCAAGCCATTGAAAGCTTATTAAAAGCTGAGCCAAATAACACCGACTACTTAACAAAAGCAATGCACCTACGTTTAGCAAATGGAAATGCAAAAGGGGCAGAACAATTACTCGCACAGTTATTACTACAGAGCTCAGATGACAAAGAGCTACATTTATTAAATTGGAAGATAAAGCGCTGGCAAAACAAGCCTAAAGAAGCACTTCGAGAATTTAAGTGGCTAATGTCTAACAAAGCCGTAACTCCTGCGATGCTTACCGACAGTATTAACGATGCCACCGCTTTATATTTATACCAAGATGCTAATGATATATACGAATATAAAGCTCAAAACAGAAGTCTGAAAGGCAATGGTTTTGCTAATTGGATGCAAGCTAACGAATTTATTGGTAACACAAAGCAAGAGTTAAACAATATTGAACGCTTTGAGCAAATAAATGGTAAAAGTGCATTATCACAATATTGGAAAGCAAAAGTACTTCACGATACTGGTAATTTAGAAGCGCTAAGAGCCCTGTGGCCTATATATAAAGGGCCTAAAAATGAAGAAGACTTACTTTGGATTGCCCGCGCATTTTGGCTAGAAGATGACTTTGCTACAGCTCTGCAAGTACTAAAAAGTAAGCAAGAAAGTTCTGATGATGAGTTTTGGAGCGCCAATGTAGATATGGCTACGCGAGTCAAAGACAAAGCTCATGAGCTATATGCATTAGAGCAGTTACAAAAAATAAGCCCTTTAAGCGTAGGCGACATGCTGCACTACCAACAATTGCGCTTTGAAGGTCGGCCTCAGGAGCTTCTTGATTATTTATGGAAAAGTGAGTCGCAAACTGACCGTCAATTGATTCAAATTGCATTATTAAGTACACAAGTAAATGATGCTAAATCAGTTGCACGTATTCATGCTGAACTTGATAAGCAGCGCTACAATAAAGCCCTCTACCCTGCTTGGTTAATTCTTTCTAATTGGTATCAAAACCAAAGTGATTTAAATTCAGCTTATACAACTTTAAACCGCGCCGCTAAATTAAGTGAATATGACTCTGATGTTGTGCTTGCACAAGGTTGGTTAGCGCTGCAAATGCACGACACTGTAATGATTGGCCGCATTTTAACGCGCTATTCTCAAGGCGACACTTCCTATGCGTGGACCCAGCTATTAGCAAGCCTATCTATTTATGAAAAATCATATAACAGTGCTTACTTTTATTTGCGTAAATTGGCCATTGCAGATCCAAGTGACTTAACAACACTGGTTAACTTAGCCGATGTAATGAAGCAACTTGGTTATTATGCAAATGCTGCTGAACTTAATCACTATTTACTGCAACACTTACCTAAAGATAAATATGCATACAGAGGCTTAATGTTCCGCTGGGCGGGCGCGATGGCTGTTCCTCATTTAATGCAATTAAACACAATGGAAGAACTTGCTCCCGACACTATTGGTGAGCCCCAAACAAACTGGTGGTTAGCGCGCAGGGCTGCACAAAAATTAGAGCCATGGCAAAAACTACAACTTTATATGACCAACGGCGAATTTAATAAAGCGAAACAGCTTATAGCTGAAGGTTCACTAAGCAAATTAGATGAGCTAAACGCCCTACTCTATTTAAAACAACCCTATGCCACCATGCAACGTTGGTACGAAGAACTTACTGGCGAGGCAAATGAATCGCAATTGAGTTTACTCAGAAATGCACGCGCATCCTATTTTAGAGCGCTTGAAATAAACCTATCGCCAGAGGCTGGTTTAAACAGTAGCCAGTACGATGTAAACGTTTATTTTCCTTATGCTAATGGGCAATGGAAATTAAGTTTAAGTAATCAGCAAAATCTTGATAACAACGGATTACTGTTTGCGATAGAAGATAAGATGACATTTGGTCGTTGGTATTTTGATGCAAAAATAGATTCTCACCAAGGCAGCTTAGTTAGCCGTCAAGGTTTTAGCTTGGACTCTCGTTATCAATGGGATTCGCGTACACAGGTAGGTTTAAAGCTTGAATATAATGTTGAAAACCGCCAATCAGAAGCGCTACTTAGCTATGCTCAGCTAGATAAAGCCACGGCCTATGTTAACTACAATATTGATGGTAGACAAAACGTACAGCTATCAGCAGCAGCGATGTCTTTTTCTCGAAGAAGCGATGGCAGCTCACTAATAAATGGCCAAGAATATAATGCACGTTACCAATACAGCATTTTAAAAGACCGCCCAATTTGGAACGCTTATTTTAGTGCGCAATGGCAAGACTTTGAACGTGTAAATGCATTAATAAATACAGAATCAAGACCTCTAAGAGTTGACCTTCAACCATTTAGACGTTTTGCACTAGGGACCTCATTTGCTTCAACTGGCTCTTTAGAACCTCCTTATTTAGGCGCAAGCCCTTCATGGCTATTCGATATAAGTACTGGCTATCAAACGCTTAACGATACAGTAGATGTATCAGTTTCGAGTGGCGCTGGTTGGTCTGTACTGGGCGATGATTTATTTAAATTACAGCTAGGTTACCAAAGTAGTAATAAAGTGGGTAACTCAGATACACAATTACAATTAGGTTATTACGTACATTTTTAATGTTAGGAGAGAGTATGTTTCGTTTAATTATACCGTGTTTGGTATTACTATTATCAGCATGTACCACCAGCAGAGTTGCTGATGATGTAGAGCTTAGCCCTTCAAAAATTGTGGCATTAATGCCACTTGTTAATCATGCTCAAACACCGCTTGCAGGTGAGCGTGCTGAAGATATTTTAGCCAGTATTTGGCAACAAAATAAATTGCCAACACTTATACGCGCACCTCGCGTAAACACCAAAGAGCTTCCACCACTGGACGATCAATACCGCTTAGACAATGCTATGCAGTGGTTAAGCACTCAACAAGCTGACTATGTACTAACAGGCAGTATTGAAGAGTGGCGCTACAAAGCGGGGCTTGACGGCGAACCCGTTGTTGCACTTACATTATCACTCACTGAAAATGGACAAACAACGCCGATTTGGACGGGTACTATTGCTAAAAGTGGTTGGGGCCGCGATAGCATTGCAGCAACAGCACAAGATGTGATTGCCGATTTAATTTCTTATATAGAGGTTAGTGAGTGAAAACACATTTCCTTAGACCAAGAGACGTTCCTGAGCTACAAATATGGGC
The DNA here is from genome assembly GCF_015864395.1 of Pseudoalteromonas sp. SWYJZ12. Classification (NCBI taxonomy): domain Bacteria; kingdom Pseudomonadati; phylum Pseudomonadota; class Gammaproteobacteria; order Alteromonadales; family Pseudoalteromonadaceae; genus Pseudoalteromonas; species Pseudoalteromonas sp. SWYJZ12. The sequence continues at coordinate 98,136 of NZ_JADYXH010000011.1, read as the reverse complement.
TGAGGTATTTATATTTACCGCGCTTGCTTTAGGGCTGCCTGTATTATTTAACGCAGAGGACCCATTTTGGACTGAGGGAGGGTTTTCGTGGCCTGTACTTGGCCCACTTTTAGTTTCTCTACGTTATGGCTTTTCAAAAGGCTTTATTAGTATTTTATGTTTGCTTGTTGGTCAACTTTTTTTACTTCAAGCAAATATTTTATCACCACAAAGCGACTTCAATATTAACGCCATGATTGGCTACATTATTGTAATTATGATCACTGGCGAATTTAGGGATGTGTGGGAACGTACTAATCAACAACAAAGTATTCAGCTTGAGTACGTAACCGATCGCCTTGAAACATTTACTCGTCAGTATCACTTAATTAATTCATCTCACGATAGAATAGAGCAAATGCTTGCTGGCCATACGTTAAGTTTGCGTGAATCGCTACAAGCAGTAAGAACCTCTATCGGGCTATTGAAAGAAAGAAGGCTTGATAGCGCAGCGCAAAAAATAATCGACTTATTTGTTGAGTACGGTTCGCTAGAAAGAGCGGGGTTATATAAAGTTGAAAACGACAGTGTTTTAGAACCACCACTTGCCTCTATAGGTAAGATGAGTCAAATAGCTAAAAACGATCCTCTTATATTAGCGATGATCGAAGAAAAAGAATTAGTATCGGTAAAAGACGAAAAAGCATCATCGGGTATAAGTAAATACCATATGGCAATCCCACTTATCGACGTAAATAATACAGTTTATGGCGCTATTTTAGTTGAAAGAGTACAATTTTTTGCACTTAAAAATACCACTCTTACACTACTTGCTGTTATGGCTGGGCATATTGGCGACCTACTGCGCCATGAAATAACAAACCCAGTAATGACGTATGAAGAGTCTCCATACTTTATTCGCCAAGTTAAACGCGCGAATAAAGAAGCTAAACGATACAACATTCCATCGCAGCTGCTAAAAATAAAAGCCAATAATATTACTGATAAATCGACTCAACTTATGAGTTATTTAAGTGAAGCACGCCGTGGTTTAGACATTTATTTGTATGATAATCAAAATCAGGTATTACTGCTATTAATGCCATTAGCTGATGAACTTGAAAAAGCAGGCTTTATTGCCCGAATGAACACTTGGTGTAAAGAGCGCACTGGTAACACTTTAGCTGAGCTTGATATTGTTATTGAGCAACAACTTGCACTACCAATAAGCTCAGATGACATAAAGAGATTGGTTTCACTTTCATGATTATAATTATTGTAGCGGCTATTTTAGGGTGTATTTGCCAGTACTTTGCACTAATAGAAGTACTGGAAACACCTAATTGGTTTTTAGCTATATTATTGCATGCTATTGCTAGCATCCTTTTTGCTATTGTTAGTTATGTTTTTATACCTAAAAAATACAAAACGACTCCTTATAGCTCTTTGCTACTCATGTTTTTATTATTGTTTACATTACCAGTACTTGGAATTATAGGTGTTGTAGTAGCGCTTACGTTTGCTCTTTGTAAACCTCTCAAAAACGACGAGATAGAAATAGAAGAGCATAAAATACCTGAGCTTCCTTTTGAAGCCAGAGCAATATCAGCAAACCCGACCTATTCTATTGGCGGACTTAAAGCAATTTTGAAGCACGCGAGTGAACCAAATAAACGTCTAAGTGCTGTAATGGCAGCTCGTCACATGAGTGACTCACAAGCTATTCCTATTTTAAAGCTAGCACTTAAAGATTTAGAAGATGATATTCGACTACTCGCCTACTCAACCCTTGATGGTAAAGAAACCAAACTCAACGAAAAAATCAGTTTGTATCAGCAAGAAATAGCCGTTACGACTAAGCAGCCCAAATTGAGCCATTTACAAAAACAGCTAGCCGAACTGTATTGGGAACTAAGCTACTTAGGCTTAGCCCAAGGTGCACTGCGTAAATACGTTTTAGAAAAGGCAGTAGCACTTGCAGAGCAAAGTATTGAGCACGTAAAAACACCTGCAACCTTTATATTTTTAGGCCGAATATCTTTAGCCTTAGACAAATACGAAATAGCCCATGAGTACTTACTCAAAGCAACTGAATTTGGTATGGCAAGGCGTCATGTTCTCCCTTATAAAGCCGAAGTTGCCTTTTGTATGAACAAGTTTGACGACTGTAAACGCTACTTAAAAGAACTCCCAGAACAACCTAAAGGCAGTGAATTACGTCATTTGCAGGAGTATTGGCATGAGTAATAAAGATGCAGACATTTTACTGCTTTTGGAAGGTACCTACCCTTACGTACGTGGTGGTGTATCTAGTTGGGTTCATCAAATAATTGAAGGGTTACCTCATTATAACTTTGAGCTTGTTTTTATAGGTGGAGCACCAGAGCATTATGGCGAGATTCAATATACTTTACCTGAAAACGTTACCAAGCTGCATGTTCATTATTTAGTGGAAAATGACACTTCTGAAATAAAAGCCAAGCATGGGGTTAAATATAAAAAAGAGCTCTTTGATTTCTGGCAACAACTACAAAATTATTTTAGAGATTGTAACGAGCCTATCCCGACTGAATTGTTAAAATTTGCATTTGAAACTTTGGCTAAAAAAGACGGTATTAACGAAGCCGACTTTTTATATAGTGAATCATCGTGGCAAGTGCTCACTAATTACTATTCAACTTTTTGTGATGAATCCTCTTTTATTGACTTTTTTTGGTCATATCGCAATTTATATAAACCGCTATTTAAAATAGCCGAAATTGCACGTGGACTTCCAAAAGTTAAACTTATTCACTCAATATCTACCGGGTATGCTGGTATTTTAGGATCTGGTGCCAGTGTTATAAGCGATACTCCCTTTTTGTTGACCGAACATGGTATTTACACCAAAGAGAGAAAAATAGATCTTATTCAAGCCAGTTGGATCAAAGAGTCTGAACAAAGCCTAGGTAAAAACTTAAATACCGAGATGGGCTTTATTCGCCGAATGTGGATCAGCTTTTTTGAGCAAATAGGCCGAACAACATATCAAGAAGCAGATAAGATCATTTCGCTATACGACGGTAACAGACAGCGCCAAATAAAAGATGGTGCAGCGCCTGAAAAAGCATTTGTTGTACCTAATGGCATTAAAACAGTACGCTTTATTGAAGCGCTTGATCAGCGTCCAAAACAGATACCACCGGTTGTTGGGTTAATTGGACGTGTAGTGCCTATAAAAGATATTAAAACCTTTATACGTGCGATTAAAGAAGCGCAATCGATATTACCAGAGGTCGAAGGCTGGATCATCGGCCCTTATGAAGAAGATCCGCAATATTACAAAGAGTGTGAACTACTTGTAGGCAGCCTTGATTTACAAAACAGTGTTAAGTTTTTAGGTATGCAAGATATTACCAAAATTTTGCCTAAGCTCGGAATTGTTGCTTTAACCTCGATTTCCGAAGCGCAGCCTTTAGTACTTTTAGAAGCAATGGCGGCCGGTGTGCCTGTACTGGCTAGTGATGTTGGCTCGTGCCGCGAAATAATCGAAGGCGGAACCGATGAAGATAAAGCATTAGGTAAAGCAGGTGAAGTTGTCTCAATTGCTTCTCCTAGCGAAACAGCACAACAAATATCAAATATGCTAACAAATGAGCAAGCTTGGCTTGAGTATCAAAAAAGTGGTTTAGACCGCGTACAAAAATTTTATGACGAGAGCCACATGTTTGCCCGTTACGATAAACTTTATAAGGATACAATGGCATGGCCGGAATAGGTTTTGAGATACGAAAAATTCTCAAAAAAAATACCCTGCTCTCAGTTTTTGAAGCATACGGCTACGCAGGTTTAATAGGCTCAGGCCCCTGGCTGCTCTCTATTGTAGCGTTAATGCTAATTGGTATTTTAAGTTTAGGAATTGTATTACCTAAAGTACTTATTATTCAATTTTTAACGCTTGTTACCTACATGATGGCTGCCTCACTTATTTTAACGGGTGGCTTGCAGTTATTACTAACTCGATTTATTGCCGATTTATTTTTTCAAAAAGAAGAAGCAAAGGTACTGCCTAACCTACTCGGTGCACAGCTTATAACAACAATAGCCGCGTTATTGGTGGGCTTGGCTGTATGGCCTATGCTCCCTATACCCGTTGTTACTAAGGTTATAATTTTAGGTGCCTTTGTAAGCTTATGTAATCAGTGGCTTGGTGCTATTTTTCTATCAGGTATGAAAGAATACCGGTTAATTTTAATTACCATGCTAAGTGGTTACGCCTTTATGGTATTGCTTGCATATTTATTAAGAGACTGGCAGTTAGACGGCTTATTTTTTGCGTTTTTTGCTGGCGAAGCACTGCTCTTTTTTAGCTTTTTATTTATGATTATTCGCCGCTACCCAGGTGAAAAACTTATAAGCTTTGACTTTTTAAGCAATAAAAAAGTGTATTACAGCCTATTCTTTTGTGGTCTGTTTTATAACATTGGTGTATGGGCTGATAAAATCATTTTTTGGTATTCTCCAAGCACATCAATTCAAATTATTGGCACATTAAGAGCCAGCCCAATTTATGACTTACCTATATTTTTGGCTTATTTGTCTATTATTCCCGGTATGGCAGTATTTTTAGTAAAAATGGAAACCGACTTTGTAGAAGAATACGACCGTTTTTACACAGCTATTCGAGAGGGATCATCGTTAGAAGAAATTTACTATTTAAAAGACAATATGATCCAAACTGCACGTGCCGGTTTATACGATATATTTAAAATTCAAGGTATTACCGTTGCCTGCTTATTATTATGGGGCGAGCAAATACTTACTTTTATTGGTATTGATCCAAACTATAAAACGCTTTTATTTATTGATGTAGTTGGTGTGGGTGTACAAGTTATATTTTTGTCTATTTTAAATATTTTGTTTTATTTAGATAAACGCTCAACCGTCCTATTTTTAGCGGGGCTATTTTTGGTAATAAACGTTGTTTTAACTTTGCTATCAATCGCTTTTGGGCCGCAGTTTTATGGTTATGGCTTTGCATTAGCGACCATTATTACCTCGGTAGTAGGATTGTTTTGGCTTTCAAAACAATTTGAAGATTTAGAATACGAAACGTTTATGCTGCAATAGCATAATATAAAAACTTAGCATAAAGGCTGTAAGCTACAGCCTTTATCGTTACGTTAAAAACTCTAATAAACCGCGCTCAAACCGACTAAGATACTTTGTTTTACGGGGTAATTTAAAATTGTCGCGCCAATGAGTTTGTTCTGATTCATTTTTCTTACAAAGCTCAATAACATCAGGGTGAATATAAGAATTACGCGCTATTGTTGGCGTATTCCCAAGCTTTGAAGACACTTCATCAAGCATTGTTTTTAATGTAATAGCGCCTTTTGCTTCATACACTTCTTTAAAAGCAATCACACTTGCTCGCCATGTTCTAAAGTGTTTTGCGCTAAATTCTTCACCCATTATATTTTGAATATACTGATTGATTTCAGTCGAAGTAACGTTAGAGCGCTCCCCCTCTTCTATATATTGAAACAAGTGTTGCCCGGGTAAGTCCTGAAGCCCCTTAATAACACTACTCAATGCTTTATCCGTTATATTTACTTCCCTTTCTTTACCTGACTTTGCACGGTATTTTAATCTAATATTTTTACCTGTTAATTTTGCATGCCTTGATCTTAGGGTTGTCGCACCAAAACTTTTATTTTGTTTTACATTACGTTCATTCCCCACCCGTAAAGCACCTAAATCCATTAATCTAACAATGGCTGCTAAAGTACGTTCATAATCGAGCTCATCACCTTGCAATGCTTCCTTTAATTGAGCCCTAAGTAACGGTAGCTTATGTCCAAACACACTACAAGCTTGATACTTTTTAGCATCTTGTTGTTGTGTAAATAATGGATGATATCGGTACTGCTTTCGTCCTTTACTGTCGTAACCTGTTGCTAAAATATGCCCATTTTCTTCAGGGCAAAACCATACACTTTTATAAGCAGGCGGGAACGCGAGTGAATTTAAGCGCTCAATAACGGCCTTCTCTTTAATTATTTTTCCTATTGGGTCAAAATACTGCCAATGTTTGTTTTTTTGCTTTCGGGTAATTCCGGGCAAACTATCATCAACGTAAATCAATTCCATCATTCCTCCTCAAGCATTTAAAAGAGATATTGTTAACTCGCTTAAGCTTATATTTCAAAGCATAGAATGTACCACTTTAAAATAACCTTAAACTGAACGACTTTATTGATATATAATCAAAAATTGAGCAAAAACAAAAATACGATATATATAATGGTTATTATAACTACGCTTATATTCTCCCTTAATTGGGCATGCTGTTTAAAAGGAGCATTCAATGGCTTTTGATTATGGATCGATTGATCTTGGACTAAAAAACCCCTTCAAACTTGAAGGTAAAGTAACAGCTGTAAGAGGACTCATCGAGTCTATAGCGGGTATTAGTTTACTTGTTATTGCTGCGGGCTCAGTAAAAGAAGATACAACCGCTGGATGGATTTTAATGGTGTTTGGCATGCTTATTTTAGCATTCGGCATTCGCTCACTTTCAAGTGGTATTTATGCAACTCTTAAGTATTTTGTAGGCAGAAACCACCCTACTTCACTTGCTTATAACTACAGTAAATCACAAGCATCAACCGCCAAAGAAGAAGAAAAAGAAGTAGCCTACACCGCGCAATCACTCGAAGAAATGCTGGTTGGTCGTAAAAACAGTACGTTTAAAGAGCCTAATGGTTTTTTATCACGTTTACTTCACAGCTTAATCCCTAAGTTATTATTCCTACCTTATCCTATTCGTAATGTTGCTCAGCGCTTATTTGGCTCATGGGTAAGTACCCTTGTTGCACTTATTGCTTATGGCCTTGTGGCATTTGTATCTTTATCGGGTTTTACCGGTGAAGCAGGCGAATTAGCATTTCCTGTTTATAGTGCCATATTAATGTTCTACGTGCTTTTTTCGTGGCGCTCTACGGGTAAACCTATTTCTAGAAACGCTGAAAAAAATATTGAAGCACTTGGTACCGGTGCACTCGCTAAAATTATTTCTTTATCTTTTATTCTACCAATCGCTATTGGCCTTTCTATGTCATGGCTGATGAAAGAACAACACATTAGCAAACAAGAAATAGATGGCTGGATTGAGCAACTACCTAGTCTTCATGCTGGCATGTACTTAATTGCGATTATTGTATTAGCCACTCTGAGCTGCGCAATTGCTTTTATTATGATTAAAGCGCGTTTAAATGCAGTTACCCCTTCTGCTGAAGTATCAGAACTACGTGAAAACTGGCAAGAGTCTGTTCATCCAGACGAAATTTTTATAAACCTAGACAATCTAGTAATGGCTAACCGTCGTTATAAAGAAGTACCTAACAGAGTTTATCGCGAATTAGATCCTAAGCTTCAAGAACAAATTGAAGGTAAAGGCGGTTTTAAAGGTGAAATGATCCAAGAGATTCAACCTAAACTGCACTCAATAGACTTAGGTAAAAACTTTACGCTAGCACGGTTACTTGCTTTAGTAAGTGGTAACTTGCTTTATATTATAGCCTTAGCGTTTACTGTGTTTTTAGCGTATTCGTTTATTAATATTTATCATTACGTTGACGCTGCAAATATTAGTAGCTTTAAACAAGCATTTAATAACCAACATGTTATTCAATTTAGTGAGCTATTAATGACAAGCTTTCACTTATTGCTAATAGGTATACTTATTAAAGCATTTGCGCAATTGCTTACAAATACAGCTCATCTATTTTTTGCTGAAATGCAATTTGAATCACTACTAGTGTACTTTAAATGCGAAGGCACATTTACTGAGTCTAAAATATCAACAGGTACTGGTATTCACGATAGTACTCGCTCAGAAAATACTTTAGTACGCAGTAGCATAACGCCTTGGATTATTGTTTCTCGTGTTGTTTCTACTACGTTTGCAGCAACAGGTATGAAAAATCTTGAACATCCTCGCCATATTATGGAAATGCATAAAGACGAAGGACAATTACAAGCAATCAAAAAAGACGTTATCGCGTTCTTGAAAGACCGTGAATCTATCGCCTCAATCACCAGTGAGCGTGATTTAGGCAATGCGTCACAAATACATCAATTAAACCAGCAAACGCGTGCTATACCTACTCAGCAAGCGATAGCTAAAGATGACGAAGAAGCTGCCGGGTATTTAAGACAAGAAGAAAACTTATCTCCCGAGCCAAAGGGTTAATTAACTTAAACTCTGGATTATTAGTATTAATGCCACCTTGTAAATTAGGTGGCATTTTTTTATCCTTTATTAACCTCTATTCAATACCTTTTAACTTTACTACCTCTTTTATACTCAACAACATGATTAATATTGGATTAGTCCACAAAGCCCTTGCTTTATGTGCCAAAACACAAATAATGAAGTATTAATCACAGGGTAAGAATGAGGACAATGAGCTATATACTAACCACCCAATGTGCTGACGACGTAGGCTTAATAGCTAAAATCACAGGGCTTTGTCATAAAAACAATTTAAATATTACGCGTAACAACGAGTTTGTAGATAAAGACGCACAGCGATTTTTTATGCGCACAGAGCTTACAGGCGAGCCACAAAGCGACTTTTTAGATCAACTACGCGCACTGTTGCCACAAGGCGCTAAGCTTGCCCTACATTGCGGTGCAAAAACTAAAGTTGTTTTACTTGCAACTAAAGAAGCCCATTGTTTAGGTGGTATGTTGCTAAAGCAATTTGAACAAACTCTTAATATTGAAGTATTAGCCGTTATTGCTAACTACGCTGATTTAGAGCCTTTAGCAAAAGGGTTTGATGTGCCCTTTCATGTTGTATCGCACGAAGGACTAACTCGTAGCGAGCACGATCAAAAAGTAGGTGATTTAATTGCCAGCTACAACCCTGATATTATTGGTCTTGCCAAATACATGCGTATTTTAAGCCCTGAATTTGTGGGTCGCTTCGAAGGCAAAATAATTAATATTCATCATTCATTTTTACCCGCATTTATTGGTGCTAAACCTTATCATCAAGCATTTGAGCGCGGCGTAAAAATCATTGGTGCTACCGCTCACTTTGTGAATAATGAGCTTGATGAAGGCCCTATTATTTTGCAGGATGTAACAAGCGTTACACATGCTAATACCGCCGAAATGATGGCTAAAATGGGTAAAGATGTAGAGAAAACAGTGTTTTGTAAAGCACTCCAACTTGCATCAGAGCATAAGCTATTTATTAATGGTAATAAAACTGTAGTGTTTTCTTAGCATTGTACCAATTCGCTTAATTAAGTAGTTTATTTTGAGGTAATAAAACAGTGTTGATAACAAGGTATGCATTTTGTTATTAACCTGAATTCTAATTGATTATTCTACACATAAAAATATGCCAGCATTGTTGCTGGCATTTTTTTGCTCATAAATAAGCAAGTGACTTTTTAAATGTAAATTATGCCTGCTCTATTGGCTCGAGTTTTAATTTAGCGGCAATTAAAACGGCTTGGGTACGATTGTACACGCCGAGTTTTCTAAATATGGCTGTAATGTGTGCTTTTACTGTTGCTTCTGATATGTGCAGTTCATAAGCAATTTGCTTATTAAGTAAACCTTCGTGCAGATATTGCAGCACTCGGTATTGTTGAGGTGTTAATGAGGCAACTTGCGCTGCTATTTCTCGGTCTTCACCTTCAATTTCAGCTACTTTGTTTTTTAACTCTTTTGGTAGCCATGTATCGCCTTCAAGTATTTGGTTAATTGCACTGGCAATATCATCAGACGATGACGATTTAGGAATAAATCCCATAGCGCCGTAACCCATTACTTTAGAAACTATATTAGCGTCTTCACTACCCGAAACAACGGCAATAGGTAAGCTTGGGTATTCTTCTCTAATACGAATAAGACCATATAAATCACCATTACCTGGCATGTGAAGGTCTAGCAGTAATATATCAAGATCCTCTTGCTCGCTTAACACTTGCAGTGTGCTGTCAAAATCGGATGATTCAAAAACCTCTAAACCTTCAAATTTTGCGCTCAATGCGCCCTTTAGTGCTTCACGAAATAACGGATGGTCGTCCGCTATTAAAAACTGACTCATGGTTCACTCCTAATAAATTCGGCTGCCAGTTAGGTATAAAACCCTTACTGACAGCCGATATACTACGTTTAGAATCAACTTGTAATCAAGTTTTTAACGCACATTTAACGATTTAATCTGTTCTCGATTAGTTCATCGACTACAGATGGATCTGCAAGCGTTGACGTATCACCGAGTTGTTGGTGCTCATTTGCAGCGATTTTACGTAAAATACGACGCATAATCTTGCCTGAACGTGTTTTTGGTAAACCTGGAGACCATTGAATCATATCTGGTGATGCTATTGGGCTAAGCTCTTTACGAACCCAGTTACGTACCTCTTTGGTTAACTCATCGCTTACTGTTACACCTTCGTTAGGCGTGATATAAACATAAATACCTTGGCCTTTAATATCATGCGGGTAACCCACTACTGCTGCTTCTGCTACTGCTTCGTGCGCAACTAACGCACTTTCAATTTCGGCAGTACCTAAGCGATGGCCTGATACGTTAAGTACATCGTCCACACGTCCTGTGATCCAGTAATAACCGTCTTCATCACGACGACAACCATCACCTGTAAAGTAAACACCTGGGTAAGCGCTAAAATAAGTTTGTTCAAAACGTTCATGGTCGCCATAAACAGTTCGCGCTTGTGATGGCCAGCTATCTAAAATAACTAAATTACCGTCCACAGCACCTTCAAGGTTATTCCCCTCAGCATCAAATAATGCTGGCGCAATACCAAAAAATGGATGGGTCGCAGAGCCAGGCTTTGTATCAGTTGCACCCGGTAGAGGCGTAATCATTATGCCACCGGTTTCTGTTTGCCACCACGTATCAACAATCGGACAATTAGATTTACCAATACTCTCGTAATACCACGTCCATGCTTCTGGATTTATTGGCTCACCCACCGAGCCTAAAATACGTAAACTATCGCGATTTGACGAAGCTGTTGGCTCATCACCTTTCGCCATTAGCGCACGAATTGCTGTAGGCGCAGTATATAAAATAGTTACACCGTGTTTATCAACAATTTCGCCCATACGTCCTGCAGTTGGATAAGTTGGTACACCTTCAAATAATACTTGTGTACAACCGTTTACTAATGGCCCGTATGCAATGTAACTGTGACCTGTGATCCAACCTACATCGGCACTACACCAATACACATCGTCTTCTTTTAAATCAAATACGTATTCATGTGTCATTGATGAGTAAACTAAGTAGCCACCAGTAGTATGCACAACCCCCTTCGGCTGACCTGTTGAACCTGATGTATATAAAATAAACAATGGATCTTCAGCGTTCATTGGCTCTGGTTCACACTTTGCTGGTAAATCAGCAACTAGGTCATGCCACCATATATCGTGCTCATTCCAATCAACTTCACCGCCGGTTAATTGGTGCACAATAACATGCTCAATTGAGGTTACAGATTCTTGCGCTACCGCTTCATCTACATTTGCTTTTAATGGAACACAATTACCTGCTCTGCGCCCTTCATCCGAAGTAATAACAATTTTGGCACCCGAATCTCGAATACGATCTGCAATCGCAGAAGGTGAAAAGCCACCAAATACAACCGAATGAATAGCACCAATACGTGCACAAGCCTGCATTGCATAAACAGCTTGAGGCGTCATAGGCATATAAATCGCTACACGATCACCTTTTTGAACACCTAGCTTTTTTAAACCATTGGCAAACTTAGCCACTTCATCATGCAATTGTTGATAAGTAATATTCTCACTTTGAGATGGGCTGTCACCTTCCCAAATAAGCGCAGTTTTGTCTGCTTTGGTTTTTAAGTGACGATCGATACAATTGTACGAAGCATTAAGGTAGCCATCCTCATACCATTTAATATTTATATGGCCTTTGTCGAATGATGTGTTTTTAACTTTTGTATAAGGGGTAGACCAATCAAGACGTTTGCCATGCTCACGCCAAAAACTTTCTGGGTCATCAATAGATTGCTTGTAAAGCGTATTATATTTATTTTTATCTACAAGAGTCGCATCTTTAATATGCGCAGGAACTGGATAGATACTTTGTGACATCTTAGTCTCCATTTAAATTACTTGCCTTAAGCTTTTATCAAGGATTACTCAGCAGTGCTACATTAAGTATTAGACCTTAGTTGTACACCCCTTCAATTTCATCATTTGTAGTTTATAATCCTTCTGCTTTCAATTTTTTTACATAAATAATACAACGCGTTAAATGTAAGTAAATATAAACTAATCTGCTCTCAAACCTTAGTCTTATAGACCAATAGGTAATTGAGTAAATATTGCACATATTCAACAGTGTTCTCGTACTCTAATAAAGATATTTTGTTGTACTTACTAAAATGCTTTATTTAACGAATGAAAATAGAAAGTGAATTGAAAGCCAAATTAACAACCCTTTTTATTCGTAAGTAATACTCGTAGCAAGTAATACAAATATCTATGAAAAAAAAGTAATAAATAACAAGTAGCCTATAAAGGACACCACAATGAAATTTACCCCATTAAAAACATTGGCAGCAAGCGCTGTACTATGTGCACTATCAAGTACTGCATACGCGGCAACTGCTGCAAAAATTGGTGATACCGAATTTACTTACGGTGGATACATTAAACTCGACTCTATGTGGAGTGATTATTCAGCGGGTGCGCCTGCAGGCTCAAACGTAGGCCGTGACTTTTACGTACCAAGTACGCTAACAGTTGGCGACGATAACAGCTCAGATGCTGTGTTTGATATGCATGCTCGCGAGTCACGCTTTAACTTTGGCACAGCCACTGTTATGGATAACGGTAAGACCGTTAACACTAAAATTGAGATTGATTTTTTAGCCTCAGCTGCTGGCGGCAATGAACGTGTATCAAACTCTTATGCTCCACGTATTCGCCATGCGTTTGTGACATACGACGGTTGGTTATTTGGTCAAACATGGTCTAACTTTCAAAACGTGGGTGCCCTTGCTGAAACGCTTGATTTTGTAGGCCCAGCTGAAGGCACTATATTTGTTCGCCAATCGCAAATTAAATATACCACTGGCGCATGGTCTTTCTCATTAGAAAACCCAGAAAGTACAATTTCTACTACTAGCGGTATGGTAGTAACTGATGATGCATCCTTGCCTGACTTTACAGCTCGTTACACACACAAAGCTGATTGGGGTAACATTGTTGTTGCAGCGCTTGCTCGCCAACTAACTTATAAAGTAGGCAGTGTTGATGCAGATGAAACATCTTTTGGTATTAGTGCGTCGGGTAAAATAAACCTTGGTGAAGACAACCTTAAATTTATGCTTACTCAAGGTAAAGGCTTAGGCCGTTACGTAGGCTTAAACGTTGCTCACGGCGCAGTACTTAATGGCGATGAACTAGATGCCATTGATTCGACTTCTGGTTTTGTTGCTTACCAGCACAAGTGGACAAGCCAATGGCGTTCAACGTTCTTATACTCTTTCTTCTCTGCTGATAACAACACTAATTTATTAGCTATTTCTGGTGATCCGACTGAATCAAGCCAAAGCTATAGCGCTAACATTTTATATTCCCCTGTTAAACGCCTAACATTTGGAGCTGAGCTAAAACATGCTGAGCGTGAAACTGAAAGTGGCGTAGATGGCGATTTAGATCGTTTACAATTCTCTGTTAAATACTCTTTTTAATAACTAAAAAGCTAACTACTTTAAATAAGCGGCCTAGGCCGCTTTTTTTTATAAGGGATATTAAGTTCTATATAATTCATCAATTCGTACCCATAATCTCTTTATGTGACGCTAAAATCCAACAAAATAGAATAATAATAGGTAAAACACACAACTCAATTGCAAATCGATATCATTTAGATTAAGTTACGCACTTCTTTTTGAACTAACTGGAAAAACTTATGTCGTCCCCTCAAGTTTTGCGTTTATCTAAATTAAGCTTTGCTACTTCTTTAATTCTATCTGGTTATGCACTTGCTGATGAAGCAACTGTAAAAGATGAACCTCTCGAAAAAATTGCGGTATATGGTCAACATCACAAAAACTACATAACAGAAGAAGCGCAATCAGCTACCAAACTAGGTTTAACAATTAAAGAAACACCACAGTCAATCTCGGTAGTATCACGCGCATTAATGGACGACTTTTCACTAGACGATATAAACTCAGTACTTGAAAGCACCCCCGGCGTAACAGTAGAGCAAATAGAAACAGATCGTACTTACTTTAAAGCTCGTGGCTTTGAAATTACTAACTTTCAAGTTGATGGCTTAGGTATTCCACAAAGCTCTGGATCTATTCAAGGCAGTCTTGATACTTCAATTTATGACCGTGTAGAAATAGTTCGTGGCGCTAATGGCTTAATGACCGGTGCCGGTAATCCTTCTGCAACTGTAAATATGGTTTTAAAGAAACCAACTTACACAACACAAGCAAATGCATCAGCCTCGTATGGCTCATGGAATAAAAAACGTTTAGATTTAGATGTATCTACGCCAATAAATGAAGAACACGCCGTACGTGCTGTATTTACAAAGCAAAAAGCTGATTCATACCTAGATCGCTACGAAACAGATAAAACAATTATTTATTTAGCCTACGAAGGCAAATTAACAGACAGCACATTATTAAGCGTTAACTACGTTAACCAACAAAAAGATGCTGATAGCCCACTTTGGGGGGCACTACCTCTTTATTACACCGACGGCTCACCAACAGACTATGACGAATCAACCAGTACTGCTGCTGATTGGTCTTACTGGGATAACAGTGCAGAGCAAGTATATGTAACGCTTGAACAAAACTTATCAGCAACATGGGTGGCTAGAGCACGCTATGCTCACATCGAAAACGAGCAAAACTCAGAGCTGTTCTACGTATACGGTACCCCTGATAAAGATACTGAACTTGGTTTAACAGGTTATGCAAGTCGTTATGATTACGAAGATAAGCATGACTTATTTGATTTATATGCCAGTGGTAAATTTGATTTATTTAATCAAGAGCACAATCTATCATTTGGTGTTAGCCAAGCAAAAATGGATTACAACGAGCAGTCTCTTTACGATTACACTACAGGCAATGGTTTTCCAGATATGCCATCGCTTAAAACGTGGGATGGTGTAGTACCAGAGGCAACACTTGCTGATGGCGTAAATGGTAGCGATATTACTAACGAGCAAAAATCAGCTTACATATCTACTCGCATTAAATTAAGTGAGCCTTTAAGTGTGCTCGCTGGCGTGCGTTATACCGATTGGGAAACAAAAGGCACAGCCTATGGCGTTGCTCAAACTAGAAGTGACTCTGAGCTAATACCGTACATTGGTACAGTGTACGACTTTAACGAATCTCTATCGGCTTATGCAAGCTATACAGAAACATTTGTACCGCAAAAAGAACTAGACATAAATGCCAATCAACTACCTGCTGTTACTGGAAAAAGTAGCGAAATAGGTGTCAAAGCCCAGCTTCTAGACGACCAGTTATTTGTAACGTTTGCTTATTTTGATGCAAAACAAGATGGCCTTGCTGTTGCTATAGCTAACTCATTACCAAGTGATACGCGTTATTATGCAGCTGATGGCATTAGTAGTAATGGTTTTGAAGTAGAGTTAAGTGGTAAATTTACAGATGATTTAAGTGCAAGTATTAGCTTTAGTAATTTAAATATTGATGGTGATGATTTAGTAAAAGATTACACACCAGAAAACCAACTTAAAGTGGCCGCAACCTATCAAGTACCTTTAGTTGATGGCTTATCATTTGGTGCAAACTATCGCTGGCAGGATTCAACTAGCCGAGTTCAAGTTAAAGATGCTAATGGTATTGCAAGTGTTACTACCAACCAAGATGCATACGGGTTACTTGATTTAATGGCCACTTACAAAATTACAGATAACGTAGGAGTCACTTTCAACGTTAATAACACCACAGGTGAAAAATATTTGCACAGCCTATACTGGGAACAAGGTTACTACGGTGCACCGCGTAACTACGCTCTATCTGTAAATTGGCAGTTATAAATATATTTGATTAATTAAAGGCTGTAGATTTTTGCGGTTAAATTAAAAAACGACACATTTTTAATGTGTCGTTTTTATTTTCTCTAGCCAGAGATTTTCAGTGGAAACAAGGCGAATTTACGCGTCAATAGCTGGCCTATTGCAAGTAAATTCAACGCAGTTAGCGCTGAAAATAGCTGCTCGAGATAGATTTATTATCCAGAGCTCAGGTTATCTACTTTAAGTTTTTAACAACAAAAAAGCGCTGATCATTACTGATCAGCGCTTTTTAAAGCTCGGGTCAAATCAAGCTTAAAAACTCATTTTGATGCTGTTAAAGGTCAGCGTCATCGCCCAACTTATCTTCACCATCATCTGGTTCAATAGTTGCTTTTAGTAAAAGCATTTCGCGCAACTTACCTTCAATCTCATCTGCAATTTCTGGGTTTTCTTTCAAAAATTTAATTGAGTTAGATTTACCTTGGCCAACTTTGTTGCCACAGTAGCTATACCAAGCACCTGCTTTTTCAACAATTTTGTGCTTAACACCTAAGTCAATTAACTCGCCTTGCTTAGAAATACCTTCACCATACATGATGATAAATTCAGCTTGTTTAAACGGCGGCGCAACTTTGTTTTTAACAATTTTAACGCGTGTTTCGTTACCAACAACTTCATCGCCTTCTTTAACAGAACCAATACGACGAATATCAATACGAACAGATGCGTAAAACTTAAGTGCATTACCACCCGTTGTTGTTTCTGGGTTACCAAACATAACACCAATTTTCATACGGATTTGGTTAATGAAAATACATAACGTGTTAGAGCGTTTAATGTTACCAGTAAGCTTACGTAATGCTTGCGACATTAAACGTGCTTGTAAGCCCATGTGCGAGTCGCCCATGTCGCCTTCAATTTCAGCTTTTGGTGTTAGTGCAGCAACCGAGTCAATTACAACAACATCTACTGCGCTTGAGCGTACTAACATGTCACAAATTTCTAGTGCTTGCTCACCTGTATCTGGTTGAGATACAAATAATTCATCTATATTTACACCCAATTTTTGGGCATATACTGGATCTAGAGCATGCTCAGCATCAATAAAGGCACATGTTTTGCCTTCTTTTTGTGCTTCTGCGATAACTTGTAAAGTAAGCGTTGTTTTACCAGATGACTCAGGTCCGTATACTTCAACAATACGTCCCATAGGTAAACCACCTATGCCTAAAGCAATATCAATACCTAATGAGCCTGTAGATACAGATTCAATGTTTAACGCTTTGTTATCACCCAATTTCATAATTGAGCCTTTACCAAATTGACGTTCAATTTGTGATAGTGCAGCGTCCAACGCTTTTTGTTTGTTATCGTTCATTTTATTCTCCAAATCCAGCTAATGGAATCAAGTATACTGTATGAAATTACAGTATCAAGCTAATTTTTTTATTTTATCTCATTTATTACACTTTTCAATGCAAATACAATAGCTTGCAGTCTAACTTGAGCCCTATCGCCAGAGAATACTTGTTTAAAGGTCAGTACTTTGTCATTAATTTGTATGCCAAGCCACACAAGTCCCACAGGTTTGCCTTCTGTTGCCCCGCCAGGTCCTGCAATACCCGATACAGCTATAGATATATTTGCATTTGTTGCCTTTATTGCCCCTAGTGCCATTTCACGTACTGTCTGCTCGCTCACAGCACCAAATTGCGCTAATGTACTGGCACTTACATTTAGTAAGTCTTGCTTTGCTTGGTTACTGTAAGTCACAAATGCGCGGTCAATATAAGCAGAGCTTCCGGGCGTATCTGTAAGGGCATAACTCACTCCGCCACCAGTACATGACTCAGCACTAGTGATCCATAAGCATTTATCCGTTAAAATAGCGCCTAATTGCGCAGCAAGTGTTTTAATCTCTTGATGTAATTCCATATTCAGCCTTTGGGTAAATACATGTCGTTTGATCTTTATGCACCACACACTATAAAACAACAAACCCCTATGATGCAGCAGTATCTAAAAATAAAATCAGAGCATCGCGATATTTTATTGTTTTATCGTATGGGCGATTTTTACGAACTCTTTTTTGATGACGCTAAACGCGCCGCTCAATTACTCGATATTTCGCAAACACATCGCGGTAAAGCCGGTGGCGATCCTATCCCTATGGCGGGCGTGCCTTATCATGCAGTCGAAAACTACCTAGCACGCCTAGTCCAAATGGGTGAATCAGTGGCTATCTGCGAACAAGTGGGTGACCCTGCAACCAGTAAAGGTCCTGTCGATCGTAAAGTTGTTCGTATAGTTACACCTGGTACAATTTCTGACGAAGCGCTTTTACAAGAACGACAAGACAACCTCCTTACCAGCGTTTGGCAAAGTAAAAAAGGTCTGTACGGTATCGCGTACCTTGATATTAACTCTGGTCGCTTTAACGTTGTAGAGGTTAACACTGACGAAGCCTTTAGCTCAACTATTCAGCGCTTAGCTCCGGCAGAACTTCTGTATAGCGAAAGCTTTCAAAACTTTCATTTAATTGAGCATATAAAAGGTGCCCGCCGCCGCCCAGAGTGGGAGTTCGACTTAGATACGGCCGAGCACTTATTATGCGATCAGTTTGGTACTAAAGATTTAGTAGGTTTTGGTGTTGATAAAGCCCACAGCGCGCTTGTTGCTGCCGGTTGCCTGATGCAATACGTAAAAGATACACAGCGTATTGCACTGCCACATATTCGTTCAATTACGCTTGAGCACAACGAACACGCTGTTATTTTAGATGCCGCAACCCGTAAAAATTTAGAACTTACCGTTAATTTATCAGGTGGGTTTGAAAACACACTTGCCCAGGTTCTTGATAAAACAGCAACACCTATGGGTTCTCGTTTACTTAAGCGCCGTATTCATACACCTGTACGTAATAAAGACGAGCTAAATTCTCGCTTAAATGCAATTAGCGCTATTTTAGATGTACAACTGTGCGGCGAATTACACGAATCATTAAAAGAGATTGGTGATGTAGAGCGAGTTATTGCACGCCTAGCTTTATGCACAGCTCGCCCGCGCGATTTAACTCGCCTTCGCAGCGCATTACAAGCACTTGCACCACTGCATACTTTGTTAGGTGATGCTAACGATCCTCGTATAGCGGGTATTATCAAGCACTCGCCTGAGCTCCCTGATTTACAAGAGTTATTAGAACGTGCAGTGATAGAAAACCCACCGGTACTTATTCGTGATGGTGGCGTTATTGCCCCTGGTTACAACAGCGAACTAGATGAGTGGCGTAACTTAAGTAAAGGTGCAACCGACGTACTTGATCAACTAGAGTTGCGTGAACGCGAACGCACAGGTATTAGTACGCTTAAAATTGGTTATAACCGCGTACATGGCTTTTTTATTGAAGTAAGCCGCGCCAATGCTCATTTAGTGCCAGCCGACTACATTCGCCGCCAAACGCTTAAAAATAACGAACGCTATATTATTCCTGAGCTTAAAGAGCACGAAGATAAAGTACTTGGTAGCCAATCAAAAGCACTCGCACTTGAAAAGCAACTATACGAAGAGTTGTTTAGATTTATCGCTCCACATATTGAACAGCTGCAAATGATGGCAGCAACACTGGCCGATTTAGACGTATTAAATAACTTGGCCGAACGTGCACTTTCACTCAATTATGCAAAACCAGAACTGTGCGATAACGACAATATAAGCATTAAGCAAGGTCGTCACCCTGTTGTTGAACAAGTAATGAAAGAACCGTTTATTGCTAACCCTGTTGAATTAAACAGCCAACGTAAAATGTTGATTATTACAGGTCCAAACATGGGCGGTAAATCAACCTATATGCGCCAAACAGCACTTATTGTATTAATGGCTCACATTGGCAGTTACGTACCTGCAGACAGCGCTAAAATTGGCAATATCGATCGCATATTTACACGTATTGGTGCAAGCGATGATTTAGCATCAGGTCGCTCGACCTTCATGGTAGAAATGACCGAAACAGCGACTATTTTAAATAATGCCACGGCGCAGTCTTTGGTATTAATGGATGAAATTGGTCGCGGTACAAGTACCTACGATGGTCTCTCGCTTGCGTATGCAACAGCCGATCATTTAGCGTCAAAAATATCAGCTAAAACATTGTTTGCAACGCACTACTTTGAGTTAACAGAACTTGCTGAACAAACAACAGGTCTGGTAAACGTGCACCTCGATGCAATAGAACATAACGATACAATCGCCTTTATGCATACAGTACTTGATGGCGCAGCAAGTAAGAGCTTTGGCTTACAGGTAGCTGCTCTTGCGGGTGTGCCAAAAGCTGTTATTGCACAAGCAAAGCAAAAACTTAAGTTACTCGAAAATCATCAAAGCGTTACTGCACCAAATACAGAGCAACAAGCATTTACTTTTAATAATGAAGCTGCACAAAATACACCTTCAGAAGTGGAAGAGCAGTTGGGAGCTATTGACCCTGATAATTTATCGCCACGCCAAGCGCACGATTTATTATATAAACTAAAAGCATTGTTGTAATTTATATCATCTAATTTACAAACATAAAAAAAGCCGAAGAATAAATTCTTCGGCTTTTTAACACACATAGTCTTTTAAGTTATTTACGCTGTTACGAAAACTGATTAAACAAGCTATCTGTACTTAAACCTTCTTGTTGCAAAATGTCTTTTAAACGACGTAATGCTTCTACCTGAATTTGCCTTACACGCTCACGTGTTAAGCCTATTTCACGACCTACATCTTCAAGTGTAGATGGCTCGTAGCCAAGTAATCCAAATCGACGTGCTAACACTTCGCGTTGTTTAGGGTTCAATTCACCTAACCAGTCTACAATGTGTTTATTAATATCATTATTTTGTACTTCGCCTTCAGGGCCTGCACTTTTTTCATCTGGGATGATATCAAGCAGTACACTGTCGTTTTCTCCACCAATCGGCATATCAACCGATGCTATTCTCTCGTTTAAACGTAGCATTTTAGTTACGTCTTCAACGGGTCTGTCTAGGCAAGCTGCAATTTCGTCAGCTGTTGGTTCATGGTCAAGTTTTTGAGTTAATTCACGCGCTGTACGTAAGTAAACATTAAGCTCTTTAACCACATGTATTGGTAGGCGGATGGTGCGAGTTTGATTCATAATGGCACGTTCGATTGTTTGACGTATCCACCATGTAGCGTAAGTAGAGAATCTAAAGCCACGCTCAGGGTCAAATTTTTCAACGGCGCGGATTAGGCCTAAGTTACCTTCTTCAATTAAATCAAGTAGAGCAAGGCCACGGTTATTATAACGGCGTGCTATTTTAACAACTAAACGTAAGTTACTTTCAATCATACGTTTGCGTGAGGCTTCACAACCTCGAAGTGATTTACGAGAAAAAAACACTTCTTCTTCTGCGCTAAGCAAAGGAGAAAAACCAATTTCGCCTAAATAAAGTTGGGTTGCATCAAGATTTTTAGTTACTTCTTCTTTTGCAAAGATTTCATCGTCTTCTACTTTTTCTAGTAGAGTTGTGCTTTCATCAGCAGCGATGTCATCGAATTTTTCGTCAGTCGTAGTGTGTTTGTCAAGTTTTGCTGCGCTAGCCATAAGCCTTCTCCCGAGCAATTATCAATACCTGAAAATTAGGGTAGGTATTTAGCAGGATTGACAGCTTGCCCTCGGTAGCGAATTTCAAAACGAAGCGCGGTGACCGGAGATTCTGAATTACCAATTTCTGCTATTTTTTGTCCTGCCTTAACCTTCTGCTTTTCTTTAACAAGTAATTTTGAGTTATGTGCATAAGCACTTAGGTAATCATCATTATGTTTCAATATGATTAAACTACCATAACCTCGTAGAGCGTTACCCGCGTACACCACTGTTCCTTGTGCCGCGGCTAAGACTGAAGCCCCTTTGCGATTAGTAATCTGTAAACCTTTATAACCGTTTTCCTTATTAGAAAAGCGTTTGGTAATTTTGCCCTTTGCAGGCCAAGACCACTTAACTTTACTGCTCGACAAACGTTTAGTATTACTAACTTTGTTACTGGCTTGTTTCTGAACATACTCTCGTTGTTTTGGAGGATCAAGCTCTTTCTTTAATATAATGTTATTTTTTTGTGTTTTTTTTGTAGACTTTTTACTCGGATTCGTATATTTTTCATCCCTTTTTATTTTTTTTGGCTTAGGGATTAAGGATATATTTTGTCCAGGAAAAATAGTGTAAGGTGATGGAATTGAATTGTTTTTTGCAAGTAATCTAAAATCTTGACCGGCACTAAAGGCGATAGAATAAAGGGTATCTCCTCTTTGTACTTTATAGTTGCTTCCATTAATGTTAATAGTATGACCTAAATCGTTAACATTATTATTTAGACTGCTAACAGGCGCAGGAACATGGCGAGAAGAGCAACCAGAAAGAAAAACACCAACAAATATAGTCACATACAGTAAAAACTGTTTATTCATTGTATTTTTCTCCCAAATTAGACAATTGATATTTTTAACGCTTAACGCAATAAAAAGTACGCTAGCGCAATTAATACCACTAATCCCCAACCAAGTATTTCAATATATTGACGTAATTTTGCTTCCATTTTAGCCCCGCCCCACTTCATTAAGGCTGAAACTAAAAAGAATCGCGCACCACGTCCAATCGCCGATGCGAGTAAAAATGGCAAAAACGCCATTTGTAAAACACCTGCGCCAATGGTAAATACTTTATATGGTATAGGCGAAAAACCAGCTAAAAACACAACCCAAACACCGTAATCTTTAAACCAATTTAATGCGATATCAAACTTTTCTTGCCAGTGCATTTGTGCAATCAATGGCTCAACAACGGGTTCAAATAGCCAAAACCCAAGCAAGTAACCAACTACTCCACCAACAACCGATGCTATTGTGGCAAAGCTTGCAAAACGCCATGCTTTTTTGGGTTGCGCAAGCGACATAGGTGCAAGCATTACATCGGGCGGTATTGGAAAAAAAACTGACTCTGCAAAGCTCATTGCAGCTAAATAACGTTCCGCATGGCGGTGCTTTGCCCACACTAGGGCCATATCGTATAACTTGGTAAACAACTTCAAAATGAATTCCTATTCAATATCGCCAGGTACTAACGGCACAAATCTAACGGGAGCAATAACATGCTCTTTATAATTATCGCCTTCGCGAATAACCATTACTAATTTTTGATCGCTCTCACCAATGGGCGCTAATAACACGCCTCCATCGGCTAACTGAGCAAGTAAGTCTTGCGGAACTTTAGAGGCCGCAGCAGTCACTATAATACCATCAAAAGGTGCTTGTGATTGCCAGCCTTGCCAACCATCACCATGCTTCATGGTTACATTATATAAATCGAGTTGTTGCAATCGACGCTTTGCCTGCCACTGAAGCGTTTTAATACGCTCTACCGAATAAACCTTTGTAAACGTTTTGGCTAATATTGCAGTTTGATATCCAGAGCCAGTACCAATTTCCAGCACTTTATTGCGTACACCTGCTAAGCGAAGTAGCTCTGTCATGCGCGCTACTATATAAGGCTGGGAAATAGTTTGCCCTTGCCCAATAGGTAGCGCCGTATTTTCATAAGCTTTGTGTTTTAGCACATCGTCTACGAATATGTGTCGCGGAATATCAGCTATAGCACTCAGTACTTGTGTATCTTCAACGCCTTCGCGCTTTAGTAAATCAGATAGCGCTTTTGCACTGCGGGTATAATTAGCGAGCACGATTAATCTCCAAATCGGCTAACCAGTCTCCTACTGCTTTTAGGCTGTCTTTGGCTGTCATATCAACACTTAATGGCGTAACAGAGGCATAACCGTTATTGATTGCGTAAAAGTCGGTACCCTCACCTGCATCGCTTTCTATGCCCAGCGATCCATACCAATAAATATCTCGACCCCAAGGATCGGTTTGTTTGGTCATGGTTTCTGCTTTATGACGAGCACCTAAACGAGTTACTTGCACCCCTTTTAATTCACTTAATGGAATATCTGGCACATTTATATTTATTATTTGATCTTTTGGAAGCGGATGCGAAGCCAAACCTTTAATAATATTTACGGTAACAGCAGCGGCTGTTTCAAAATGCTCACCTTTATGTGAGCAAAGCGATACCGCAATTGCAGGTAAGCCTAAATGGCGACCTTCAGTTGCAGCTGCAACAGTGCCAGAGTAAAGCGTATCATCGCCTAAATTGGCACCATGGTTAATACCAGCAACAACAAGGTCTGGTTTTTCATCAGCTAACTGATTTACACCTAAATGTACACAATCAGTAGGTGTGCCATTAACCGACATAAAACCATTTTCGAGTGTAGTCGCTCGTAGTGGGTTCATTAATGTTAAAGAATTACTTGCGCCACTACAGTTGCGATCAGGTGCAACAAGGGTTACATCTGCAATTTGTATAAGCGCCTGATATAAAACCGCAATGCCTTTAGCATTTACGCCATCATCGTTACTTAACAGTATCTTCATTTATGTCATTATCCTTTTCTTTGCGCTCTCGAGGGCTAGCATCTTTATAATCCACCAGCTCACGTAATAATGCAGTTGCAAAACACCCTTTTGGCAAACCAAAACTCAGTTTTAAACTGGTTTCATCTATGGTCTCAACCGTTAAGTTTTGCGGAATTAAACGCAGCATTCTGCGCTCATTTTTAAGGCCTAACTCACCCAAGCCATCACACCATGTTTGGAAAGGTTCAAGCCATATTTTTTCTTGTTCAGTTAAACCTTTTTCGCTTTTCCCCACCATAGGTGCCGACATCATAATATCGCCAGTAGCTAATCGCTCTATGTTTTCGTCGTTAATTGCATCTTCAAAAAATGCATTACTGCCGCTGAGCATAAATACTTCACGGTGCATTGTTTTAGCTAAACCATGCTCTTTAACACGTAAATTTACTATTTGATTAAACACATGAGAGCGCGCTGCTGAAATAATAATACCGCGCAGTTTTTTATCGCGAATGCGCTCACCGGCAAACATTTTTTCAGCCATAACTAAGTTATGACCGCTATGCCCAAATCGTTGTTCGCCAAAGTAATTAGGCACACCTGCGCGTACTGCGTTAATGCGGCATAAAATATCGAGGGGCTTGGTTACGTTACGAAGCGTAATAGTAAATTTATTACCTTTGTGGCAGCCCGTGCGTAATTTACGGTCGTGGCGCTGTTGCGACACAATAAAAATACTCTCGCTATTTAAATCGCTAAAATCGATAGGCTTTTTAATCGGTACTTTTACACTAAACCACTGTGAGCACACACCGTGGCGATCTTTCATGCCGGCGTAACTTACGTCTCGCGGTGAAACACCCGCACGCTGCGCAATTAGCTTGGCAACATATTGCGTATTTTCGCCTTTTTTAACCACCTGCAAACACACGTGTTCGCCACTACCGGTAAACTCTATACCTAAGTCTTCATCAACCATAAAGTCTTCAGCAGTGGTTTTAAAATCAGCTTTAGAAAGCGGCGCACCGTATAAATAATTTAGATCGCTCATGCGTTTTTTGTACTCATAGACTCTTTACTCATAATAACCACTGCATGGCTCGAAATACCTTCCCTGCGCCCTTCAAAGCCTAGCTTTTCGGTAGTAGTGGCTTTAACGTTAATTTGGCTAAGGTCACAATTTAAATCGCTGGCTAAATTAGCACGCATAGCTTGAATGTGTGGCAGCATTTTTGGCGCCTGTGCAACAATAGTCACATCGCCATTGCCAATTACATAACCTTGCTCTTTAGCTAAGCTCACCACATGGCGAAGTAAAATACGGCTATCGATATTTTCATACTCGCTTGCCGTATCTGGGAAGTGCTTACCAATATCACCCATTGCAAGCGAGCCTAAAATAGCATCGCATAATGCATGAATAGCAACATCGCCATCTGAGTGCGCTAAAAAGCCCTGTGGGTAATCAATTTTTTCACCACAAATAGTTAACGGGCCTTCGCCGCCAAATTTATGTACGTCAAAACCATGGCCAATTCGTATCATAATGCACTCTCGTTTTGTTGTTTATGTAATAAAAACCCAGCTAATTCTAAATCCTCTGGCGTGGTTATTTTAATATTATCGCTGCGACCTGCTACAAGCTTTACTGGCTTACCCGCCCATTCAATTGCACTTGCTTCGTCTGTAATAGTTGCCCCACTTGCTAATGCGCCTTGAAGTGCATTTTTAAGCTCGTCATATTTAAAAAACTGCGGGGTAAGTGCTTGCCATAAATCGTCTCGTGGCACAGTTTGTAGGGCATGAGTGTGGCCGCGTTTTATGGTGTCTTTTACTTTGCTAGCTAAAATACCGCCTTCATCAGCGCGTATACATTCATCAATTAAACGTTCTATATCACTGATATTAACTAGCGGACGGGCAGCGTCGTGCACCAGCACCCATGTTGGGGGGTTAGGCGCTAAAAAAAGTAAACTATTGAGCACAGAATCAGCACGCTCTTTACCGCCACTGGCGCGAACAATGCGCTTATCAAGCAGTGGGAGTTCGTCAAAATAGGGGTCGCTGTCGCTAAGGGCAACAACAATAGTGCGTAATTGAGATAATTGAGAAAGTTTAGCTAAGGTGTGTTCTAAAATGGTTTTACCGGCTAATTGTATATATTGCTTAGGCGCATTGTGCTGCATTCTACTGCCAACGCCCGCAGCAGGTACAATTGCTGCAATAGTCTGTTTATTTGTCATATTGTTTGCCCGGTAAAACACGAATAAATGTTTCGTCCGGTTTAATCATTCCCAATTCGTTGCGTGCACGCTCTTCAATGCCTTCTTGGCCAAGCTTTAAGTCTTCAATATCTGCTTTAAGTACTTTATTACGTTTAATGAGCTTTTCGTTGGTTTCTTGATGCGACGCTACAGCACCTTTTAGCCGTGTGTAGTCTTGTAAACCATTATGACCAAACCATAATCTGTATTGTACAAACAGTGCTAAGCACAGTAAGCCAACTTGAAAAATACGCATTTAACACTCCTTATTTTAAATTCCAAATACCTTAACTTTAATACGCTAAGGGACGCTTTAAATTGCGCCAATTAATACTACCCGCTAAAAGCATTTCGCGTAGTGATAAAACCCGTGGCATACAACGCTTCGAAAATTGCCACTGATGCCCGCAACATGCAGCGGTTAAACTCACTTTACTTGGCTTTATTAGCTGAGCATTTTGCTGCTCTAGCCCATTTCCTAAAAAATCAAACCAACCAAGCTCGTTACAATGCAGCTTATTTTCGCCTAACTGATCGATACTGTCTATTCTAAGACGCACCTGATCGTAGCCATGCAATATAACGGGCACTATAAGCCCCACTTTGGCATACGTTTGATAAAAAAGTTCATTAGCTTGAACATTCACATCGGGTGGGGTCGGTTTTTGCTTTTCGAGCCACGTACCATTTTGCGCGTCCAGCGTAAAAGGCGTGTCACCATTGGCAACTAACGTTGCAGCTCGCTCAATATAATAAGGTAGGCTTTTTAACTGGCGGCGCAGTTTATCGGCATTAGGCTCTGCAACTAATCGCTGAACCTCACGCTGATAAAACGCATTACACAATTGTGCATACAACACTTTTTGTGCATCAGTTTGCCAAATTTCAACTTGCTGCTGAGCACCAAGTGACTGATTTTTAGCGACCAAAAGCTGTACTCAAAAATATTCGGGTAAATGTTTTATAACACAGTATTGAATGTTTTTTAAGCACAGCGCACTAATTAAGCGCTTGGCTTTTCACCTAATTTTGCTTTACCTGATTCTAAAAATTGCACAACCGTATTACGCTTTTTACCAATCAGCAAACTGCCATCAGCTAAAAACATAAAGTTTTGCCAATTGCGTTTAAATACATCAAATGTTGTTTCGATAATATTATCGCGTGCCATACAAAAATAAACAGTGGTGTTAGCTTCCCAATCTAAAAACGTTAAGATTGCTTCTGGTGGTTGCGCATCACCATTTTCCCACGCATCTTGCCAATCTACTTCTTGGCTAAAGCTTTTTTCTTGGCCACACCAATCGGTGTCTTCAAAAAAATCTGGGTGATCAAACTCACGGCTTACCATGGTTGTCCAAAGTACGGCTGCGCGCTCATCTCCCATAGGCTTTATTTTTACTGCGTCTTCATCTGATACAGGTAAGTCTTTATGACGAAAAACCCATGCTTTTTTGTAATCATCTAGCGAAATATAGTTCATAGTATTGGCAAATTAGTTAACATTAAAAGTGCAAAGCCAAATTATACAAGAGATCAAAACATGACTACAGCAATAAAACCACTTTCACTCAAACCAGGCATATACCAACACTACAAAGGGCCGCAATACAAAGTTGTTCATGTTGCCACCCATAGCGAAACCGAGGAGCAGCTTGTGATTTATCAAGCGCTATATGGTGAATTTGGTATGTGGGCGCGCCCACTTAGTATGTTTTTAGAAACTGTTGAAAAAGAAGGTGAGGTCATACAGCGTTTTGCCTACCTTGGACCTGCCGTTTAACTATGGCATTATAACAAAATAACTTACTCCTCAGACCAGACAAGGGTACACCGTGCAATTTAATTCAACTGACAATTACATAGCGAGTAGCGCGCTTAAACAAGCTGTAAATGCTGCCATTATGCTTGAAAAACCACTTTTAATTAAAGGTGAACCAGGCACAGGTAAAACCATGCTGGCTGAGGAGTTGGCTAAAAGCTTAGATACCACGCTTATTCAGTGGCACATAAAATCGACCACTAAAGCACAGCAAGGCTTATACGAATACGACGCGGTTTCGCGCCTGCGCGACAGTCAATTAGGTGACGAACGTGTACACAATATTGGCAACTACATTGTTAAAGGTAAGCTTTGGCAGGCATTTACGTATGCAGAGCTTAACGGCAAACGCCCAGTGCTTTTGATTGATGAAATAGACAAAGCCGACATAGAGTTCCCAAACGACTTACTACTTGAGCTTGATAAAATGGAGTTTCATGTTTATGAGACTAACGAGCGCATTGTCGCAAAAGAGCGCCCTATTGTAATCATCACATCAAATAACGAAAAAGAATTGCCGGACGCATTTTTACGCCGCTGCTTTTTTCATTATATTGATTTTCCTAGCAGCGACGAAATGCAGCAAATTATTGACGTGCACTACCCTAACGTTAAACAGGATTTAGTACGCCAAGCACTCGAAGTGTTTTTTAACCTGCGCGAAGCAAACGGTCTTAAAAAGAAGCCATCCACCAGCGAATTACTCGACTGGCTTAAATTACTAATGGCAGAAGACATAGACGCTAAAACACTGCACGACAAAGCTAAAAAAGGCGGTTTAATGCCAATGTTTGGCGCATTACTTAAAAATGAGCAAGACATAAGCCTAATCGAAAAACTTGCCTTTATGAGCCGTCGCTAGGGCCTGTTGACCTTTCAGGATTAAAATTTGTTCTAACTAGGGACGATTTAATCGTGGCGCGAGGTTTGTAACCTAGTGGGCTAAGTAAAAGCCGAGCAACAAAGAGTTATTCGTCCCTAGGACGAACCTTCAGGCAGCGCGTGTTTGGTATTTATGCTGTGTTATCGCCTATTTATGGGGAATAACCACACTACATAGGCTCTGCCTTGCCTAAATACCAAACACACTGCTGCAAATTTAACCTCGAAAGATAAACAGGCCCTAACATGTTAGTACAGTTTTTTTTCACGCTACGAAAATACCGCTTACCGGTAAGCCTGCGCGAGCTACTCGATTTAATAAACGCCTTAAAAAAAGGCGTTATATTTGCCGACGTAGACGCCTTTTACCATTTAGCACGCTCCATAATGGTAAAAGACGAAACGCACTTTGACCGATTTGACAAAGCCTTTAGCGACTATTTTAGTGGTATTGCTGACCTCGATTTGCTCGAGAGCTTAAAGCAACAGCACAACTTACCTGAAGACTGGCTACGTAAAGAATTCGAAAAAAACCTAAGCGATGAAGAAAAAGCCCAACTTAAAGCCATGGGCGGGCTCGATGAGCTTATGAAAACCCTAAAAGAACGTTTAGAAGAGCAACAAAAACGCCACGCTGGCGGCAATAAATGGGTGGGCACCGGTGGCACCTCACCTTTTGGTGCATACGGTTATAACCCAGAAGGTGTGCGTATAGAGCAAGACGGTAACCGTAATCGCCAAGCAGTAAAAGTGTGGGATAAACGCAAATATAAAAACCTCGATACCGACAGAGAGATTGGCTCGCGCACAATTAAGCTCGCCCTTAAAAAATTACGCAAATTTGCCCGCACTGGCGCAAGCGACACGCTTGATTTAAACGAGACTATTCGCGCTACTGCAAAACAAGGCGGCATGCTTGATGTGAAAATGGCACCCGAACGCCACAATGCCGTAAAAGTGTTGATGCTGTTTGATATTGGCGGCTCAATGGATGACTACATTCATACCTGTGAAGAGTTATTTAGTGCCGCGCATGGTGAGTTTAAGCACTTAGAGTTTTACTACTTTCATAACTGTTTATACGAGCACGTTTGGCAAGACAATACGCGGCGCCACTCAAACGTAATCGACACCATGACGCTCATAAACAAGTTTACCAGCGACTATAAAGTGATATTTGTGGGTGATGCCACTATGGGCCCCTATGAAATCGCCTACCCCGGCGGCTCAGTAGAGCACTACAACGAAGAGCCCGGCAGTGCTTGGTTACAACGAGTCACCAATCACTTTGATAAAGTCGCGTGGCTCAACCCACAACCCGTTGAACACTGGCCGTACTATCAATCAATTGATTTTATAAAGCAGCTAATGGATAACCGCATGTACCCGCTGAGCTTAGATGGGATAAGTAGAGCGATAAAAGAGCTGAGTTAAAGGTGAATTAACCACAACTAAGCAGCACTTCCGATCATCAAAAAGCAAGACACGACCCCACTCTTTCCTTGTTCATTAAAATCCGGGTTGTGCCAAATGCATTATACTGGACTTGCCATACTGTTTGTTTATATTCATCAAAAAGCCTTTGTGGGGCGCCTAAGTGCGAGTTATGAAAATAATAAATAGCGCCTGCTTTTACCATTGCCAGTGGCTCACCCTGTAGATAAACGTATTCTTTGGTTATTTGCCTACTGCTATTAGCCTCACTGATTAATAAACCATTTTCATCATAAAAATAATAGCGGTTATTACCTGCAACTGTTTTCAGCGTCATTTCACCACGGCTAATGGCATTTCTTCGTGCATCATAGATAAATAATAACGGGGTTTGACTGTTCACGGCTAATAATCTGTGCTCTGTATCAGCATCAACATAATTTACATTAGGTGTGTCACCTTGTGTATGCGTTAAACGATTTTCTATGCCGTGCAGCCCTGCAGTCTAGGGCAAGCTGCCCGACATGTTAGTTACTGGTGGGTTGTAAGGGTCATTCGGCTTGAATGAATAATATACCCTTTTAACCCATCATCTGTTTCGACTTTGTATGCCAAATAATCTTTACCGTACCTCTTATCAAGAACAACGACTTTAGTCCCACTGGGTAGAATGGCAACCTGTTTTTCAGGGAAACCCAAATTTTGCACCCCCGGCTCTTTCAACAATTCTGTGGTTTCATGAAGTTCAAGTCTTTCTAAAGATGCATCACAACCAGCCATCAGACCAATAACCCAAAATGATAATAAGAACGATTTTATCTTGCCCATGGCGCACTGGTCCCCGTTGCTGGCTGTGACGCTGCTTGGAAAGAGTACCCATTAGCAGCGCCGGAATTCAATATCGCATTCCCTACTGATACCGGCAAGATGCTGTTGCCAATATTAACCCCAACATTCTGCAAGCCTTGCTGAGCAGGCTTTTGGTAGTACTTTCCCTTAATTGAATATAAATCTACTTTTTCCTATTTCTGACACCAAAAACAAGTAAAACAATAGATGTCAAGGTTGAAAAAATAAACAGGACTGCCGCAATATAAGGCTGTCTGCACCTAAAGCTTTCATGAAACAAATCAAATTCATTTTCACAAAAACCACTAGCTAAACTTGCAGATGAGAATACCCACATCAATCCCCATAAGGAAACAACGAGAAAGACAAAACTAAAAATAAAATATATATATTTCTTCACGTTTTTCTGCTCTTTATAAATTCAACTGGTTAAGGCTCTCAATTATTCTTCTTGTTCGCTCTTGTATTCTTCGAGCTTCCTGTTGACGCCAACTTTCAGTTCGAGAAGAATCAATCACACTAGAAACAAATGATTGACACTGATTTGTTGGCCCCCAACGGCCTAAGCCTCTGCCAATTTGAAGACGTTCGTTTACTCTATCTTCATCAACATCATCAACCACTTCACAGCTCGCCCCCTTCTGAGAGTTCCTTCCTGTATGAGCAGTTACCTCGACATGGTCTCCAGGCATATCACCACTTTGATTTCCAGCATTACCATCACCGCCTACAGGCCCCATTCCTGCTTCCCTTGTATCGGTTCTTAGCCACTGGTGATCTATAGGCATAAAACCAAATGCGGGTTGGCTGCATATCTGCACTTTTAAGCCAAGCGGATCACTATACCTCACAGGGTTACCTAGAGCGTAAGTATAGGTATTTATGCCACCGGCTAATCCTATCGGATCTGATTGTAAGTACCGACCAATCTCTGGATCGTAGTATCTGTGCCAGTTATAATAGAGCCCTGTTTCAACATCAAAGTACTGCCCTGGAAAACGAATATTATTCGTTATTTGCTCAGCGACGGCTTGTTGAGTAATTATCTGGGTTGTACCAAATGCATTATACTGGGCTTGCCATACTGTTTGTTTATATTCATCGGCGCCTAAGTACGAGTTATGAAATACAACAAATTAAAACACCGTTTTTATTAGCAATAATATTTAAAATTAATTCTCACTACGTTTACTATTTCGTAGCCACTTGAGAAGTATAAGTACTTTTGCGACCTCCAAAACTAATAACAATGTTATAATTACGATTGTAAAAGAAGGGATTATACTTTTTAAGGCGCTAAAAAAGAAAAGTGTTGGCGGTATGATAAGTAGCAACCTAAATGGGAATTGTATTAGAGCTACGTACGCACCAAGTTTCCTCTCCTTAATTAAAAGATAACCAGAAGCAATTATTGACACTTTAACCAAATGAGCCAAAATAGTAAAAGCGACAGCCCATATAGCAAAACCGCCTGACGATTTAATATCATCGAGTAAACCAGTGTAGAATGGAATACTCCCATTTATAACCGACGAAATAACCAACCAAGAAATAAACAGCAAATCTATTACGCCAAAAAGTTTAATAATTTTATTCATTTAATTGCTCGGAAAATGTTTATAAGTTTTATTGGGGACAGCAGGAGCCCAATGCCAAGATTTACCACTTACAGACCAATCATCTTTATAGTTGCCAAATGCTTGTTCAATCTTTCTGTAATCACCATCTTGCACGCCATAATTAGTCGAGCATTGTCCATTTTCATTGTATTGCTCTTCAATACGTTTATCTTCCTTTGTACCGTACCACTGCTGCACCACATCTCTCGTCGAATGTTCAAAGTTGTGAGCGTTCATCACAGCCCCTTCCTGCAATGAAGATATTCTATCTAAGAGACCAATTGTCAAATTTTTGAGTGCATGGTGATCATAATCCCTTGTTATCCATACTAATCCATTTAAATCATATCTAGTAATCGGATTCCCACCAACATACCCATAGGTATTGATACCGCCCGCTAATCCTATTGGATCTGATTGTAAGTACCGACCAATTTCTGGGTCGTAGTATCTGTGCCAGTTGTAGTTATTTACAAACTTTCTTGACTTCTAAACCATCTTTAAGGGAATAGTATTCCCCACACTTTTCATCAATATTTCTAAATCCAATACCTTCAGAATCAAGCATTTCAAAAAATGTTGTAGTGCCATCATTATTCCAATCCATATGTTCAATGTCATATCCTTTCGAGAAGGCCAGGAAAACAATAAAACCAAAATACAATACGACAATAGATAACACAGCTAAAGATAATTTTTTCACTTTTAATTACCATCCCGCCCATGGAGCACTCTGATACCAACTAGGCGCTTCATTAGATGAGCCTCTTGGGTAATAGCTTTCTCCAGTAATAAGACTTTGATTATTGAGAGCATCATGCAAACCACTTGGGGTAACGTTAATGCCTAAATCATACCCCTGTTCTTCAAGTGCATTTTCTAAAGGGTCTGTACAATTATTACCTAAAGGACCATAGCTACCTTTATCTACTAACCACTTCATTCTCTTTTCGAGCTTTCTCTCTTGCTCTGGAGTTAAATCTAAAGTTAATGCTCTCGCATCTCTAAAATTATTTCTTTCCAAATATTCAGAGGTCGGTAGAACTGTCATACCATTTGGCCCATATGTATATGTAGTGCCATTTATATCTGTTGCGGTATGACCAAATGAAGACGAACCCCAATCAACACCTTCAAAAGTTAACGCACGAGTTTCTAATCCAAACGGATCAATGTATTTCAAAGGATTATTTAAGACGTAAGCGTAAGTATTTATGCCACCGGCTAATCCTATTGGGTCACTTTGAATATATCGACCAATCTCTGGGTCGTAGTATCTGTGCCAGTTGTAATAAAGCCCTGTTTCTGCATCAAAGTACTGCCCCGGAAAACGAATATTATTCGTTACTTGCTCAGCGACTGCTTGTTGAGTAATAATCTGGGTTGTACCAAAGGCATTATACTGGGCTTGCCATACTGTTTGTTTATATTCATCGGTAAGCCTTTGTGAGGCGCATAGTTTAACTACTTTTCGTAAAGCTTTTTTACCACTATAAAAGCTTCACCATCACATGCACCTATCACAACCTCCTTTACTTTTAGAGAGTCAGTCTCATAATATTCAGGGGTCGTAAAACCTTTATCCGTATAAGCAATTACACATACAAAATGCCAACTCACCTTTGATGCAAAAATCAATTTCATCAATTCATTTTTTGAACTAATATTTTTTTTACAAGCAATATGCACCATCTCTTCATGTTTATTTATAAATGAAGTTTTTTCAAAACCAACTAAATCCCCCTCCGTACCCATTACATCATCAAAAATACAAATTACATCTAACTCTATTATTTTTTTATATAAATAATGAGCAAGCCAATGTGACATATCTTTTACTGGGCTTACTCCTTTAGAGTTAGTTATTTCTTTTTTTATTTTCCCACCATCCCTAGGAGTAAAAGTTCTATCTATATTACCTAGTACTGGTAACTCCATATTATATGAAACATCATTAGAACTAATAAATAATTTAGCTTGCTTACAAATGGTGTTGTTAAAAGACAGTACTTCATCAATATAATTTTTTACGTTATTTTCATCTTCAATATTTAACATTTATTTTCCTTTCTTTTTAACTCCACCATTAGGGTAAATTCTCCATCCAGGTCCTTTTCTATCGTTAAAATCCCAGTGGGGACCGATAGGCTCTCCGTGATCTAAATCAGGGTGTATACTTTCAGGTCCATTGGGATTTTTATACCCTCCGAATTTACCTCTTTGTGGTTGTTTTCCATGCCAAGGCCACTTAAGACCATCTTGCCCAATAGGATGATTAGCAGGACTTTCAAAATCAAAATCAGGCAAATTATTAGGACATTCATTATCTTCTTCATTAAACACATAGTTAAACAGAGCTTGAGCAATTGGGTTTGGTCTAAATAAACTGCCAATATCCAAGTTGACAGCTGGGCGGGTATAACTTGTAGGTAGTCCAGTAACACTTTGTCCTCCTTGGTAAACAGGAGAAGCCGTTGGCGCCAAAGGTGATATGTAAGGCCTATTAATCGGCGTAACGGGGATGGCTCTTAAACCATTCGCATCGACATAACTAACTGGATTCCCCCCAACATACCCATAGGTATTGATACCCCCCGCTAATCCTATCGGATCTGATTGTAAGTACCGACCAATCTCTGGGTCGTAGTATCTGTGCCAGTTGTAATAGAGCCCCGTTTCTACATCAAAGTACTGCCCCGGAAAACGAATATTATTCGTTATTTGCTCAGCGACTGCTTGTTGAGTAATTATCTGGGTTGTACCAAAGGCATTATACTGGGCTTGCCATACTGTTTGTTTATATTCATCAGTGAGCCTTTGTGGGGCGCCTGTACTTACTTATGAGTAAAATTAATGCAGTTATTAACAACACACATAATAGAAAAGATAGCAATTTAACGTCTTTATCTAATTGCATAAGTAAAGTTTGATAAATACTCTCTTTTTCACTTCGCTCTATTTTTAATAACTTTGTAGCTAATTCAGCATTATGCGTCACTATTGATATATCGATAGGGGCCGATTCATTATTCTTTAGGGTATCGCATAATATCCATACATGTATTAAAGTTGAAACAAGAACGTACACCACTCCCCCCCACAAACACATCAAGCTCAATTTAATATACTTATTCACTTTATACTCCTGGAACTAAAGATAACGTACCACAGACAGCACCTGCAGTCGCAACCATTGCGCCACTTAAAACCAGGTTAATATTTCCAAATTTTCCATTCATAATCTGCCCCTTTTGTTTTACTAAAGAGTGTTTAAGATCTAATAGCGTATTTAGCTTTTCAGTATCACTTTTACTGCACTCTAAAATCTCCTGATCAACTAGCTCTTCTAAATGGTTGATATTCACAAGGGAAGAATCCATTGCGGATAATAATGTACTGGTATCGCTGTATAACTGAAAAGCACCAACAGTCATTGCACAGCTTTGAAAATTTAGAAACTCTTTTCCATCTGGGTCATATCTCATGACCGGATTCCCCCCAACATACCCATAGGTATTAATTCCACCGGCTAATCCTATCGGATCTGATTGTAAGTACCTACCAATTTCTGGGTCGTAGTATCTGTGCCAGTTGTAATAGAGCCCTGTTTCTGCATCAAAGTACTGCCCCGGAAAACGAAGATTATTCGTTACTTGCTCATTAAGAATCTGGGTTGTACCAAAGGCATTATACTGGGCTTGCCATACTGTTTGTTTATATTCATCGGTTAGCCTTTGTGGGGCGCCTAAGTGCGAGTTATGAAAATAATAAATAGCGCCTGCTTTTACCATTGCCAATGGCTCACCCTGTAGATAAATGTATTCTTTGGTTATTTGCCCACTGCTATTAGCCTCACTGATTAATAAACCATTTTCATCATAAAAATAATAGCGGTTATTACCTGCAACTGTTTTTTGAACCCTTAACCCTTTGTAGTTGTACTGATAGTGCGTGGTTGACCCATTGTTGGTGGCCGACTCTAAACGGTTTGCGTCATTATAGTTCAGCGTCATTTTCCCACGGCTAATGGCATTTCCTCGTGCATCATAGGTAAATAATAACGGGGTTTGACTGTTCACGGCTAATAATCTGTGCTCGGTATCAGCATAAACATAATTTACATTAGGTGTGTCACCTTGTGTATGCGTTAAACGATTTCCTATGCCGTCGTATTCAAATTCACGCGCAACCCAGCTGTCTAGGGCAAGCTGCCCGACATGAGTGTATGTATAATGACGACTCAATTGCGGTTGCTCTTGGTCCGTAATATCTGAAATATTGCCAACCAAGTCATAAATATAATTTATATGATTCAACCCTGTTACTTGCTGGCTGGTCACACGGTACGCTGTATCGAACGTTTTTTGTAATGTAAGCCCATTCCCTAATTCGGCTGACGTCATCGGTCCAAATGGTAAATACTGGATGCCCGATGCTATTTGCGTTACCCCTTTTGTTGTAGTTAACTCAACTGATTGAATATTCCCCAACGTATCGTAACTGTAGCTAACACTATTACCACTTGGGTAATGCAAACGTTGTAATCGGTCACTATCTCCATAATCAAACCCTAACGCAAATTGGACTTGATTATTAGACCAGCTTGTTTCGCTTAATTGAGCAAATTGATTGTATTTAAAGCCAGTAGTACCGCTGTGCTCAGTAACCGACGTTAGATGACCTGTGCCATTATTACTGCCGGTTGCTTCGTCATACGTAAATAACACTTGCTCGTGAGGAGTTGGATATCGAATAGCAATAGGGCGATTAAGTGCATCGTATTCAATGTTTACTGTGATATTACGCGCATCGGTAGAGCTTATCAGGTTACCGGCCTCATCGTATTCGTAATGTGTTATACCTGAATCAGGGCTGGTACGTGTAATTAGCTCGTCAATATCATTGTAGGTGTACTGTGTTACCTTGCCTGTTGCGTCTGTCACCGCAGATAACTTACCTGTTACAGTGTAGTCGTACAGTGTGGTATAGCCATTTTGGTCTTGTATTTGAGTTAACCGATTTAAGCCATCATACTGATAATTGATTGCTTGCTGGTTCGCATCTAAATTAGTGAGGGCGTTGCCTTTGGCATCGTAGGTAAATGTGTTTTCAACACCAAAGTCAGACACCGAGGCAAGATTTCCGTCTACATCGTAACGATTGCTTTGATTGTAAACAACGGTATTATTTTCATTGATAAGTTGGGTGGCAATCACACGCCCTGCGCTATCTCGCTGATACTTAATTTTATTCGTCGCATTGACTGCTATCGTGTTTAAATTTTGATTGTCATCATAAGTATAACTTGAGGTAATACCCTGACTGTCTGTCACCGATTTTAATTGGTCATTTAAATAATAGTCGTAGTTAAGTTGGGTTATACCATTATCCCATAAGGACACTTGCCCGGTGTTTGTATAGCTCATACTAACACTATGGTTATCTAACTCTTTATACTGTGTAATACGGCCCATATCATCATACGCTGAGACAACTAACTGCGGTTGATATAGTGCATTTTTTATTTCAGTCACTAAACCTTGGTCGTTATAGGTTAGCAGGGTGATATCACTAACATCGACTCTTGGGCCATCGACTTTAGTAATATTCCCGTACTCATTATATTCGTATTGCGTTGTTTGACGATTCCCAATTGACGTTTCTGTTAGCCAGTCATTTTCATCATAATTAAAACGGGTATAAATACCGTTATTATTAATTCCACTTAGCAAAGGTTTTTCATATTCCCAAGAATACTCTGTTATGTCTGACTCTAGGCCTTCTGCATCCACTGTAACTGATGATAAAAGTCCTGTGAAATAGTCCTTTTCTTGCAATGTCACTGTACCATTTACATCAACATACTCTTTATCAAAATCAATAATTTGAGTTTTAACCGATTCATTTAAGCAAGTTAAGCATTCTACTTTTGCTATTTTGCCCATCACAAAGTCAAACAGCTCAACTTTACCGGTTTTGCCTGTGACTTCTCTTTGGTTATCATTTTTATAGTTAATACTCGTAACACCATAATCGCTGCCGTCTGAAGTTTCGACTACACGGCCTTTATCATCGTATTGATACGTTAATGTTGTTTTGCCTAATTCATTGGTTACTGAAGTTAACAAGCTTGAATTACGCTCATCATCATAATGGTAATTAACTCTTGAGTGGATA
Source organism: Pseudoalteromonas sp. SWYJZ12 (assembly GCF_015864395.1). Lineage (NCBI taxonomy): Bacteria > Pseudomonadati > Pseudomonadota > Gammaproteobacteria > Alteromonadales > Pseudoalteromonadaceae > Pseudoalteromonas > Pseudoalteromonas sp. SWYJZ12. The sequence goes on along the minus strand of NZ_JADYXH010000011.1, from coordinate 58,550 downwards.
CCCTTTTTATTCTTAGGTTTTTCTATATACAGTAGCCGTTTATTATTATCAAAACGATGCCTAAACAATGAATTACCCAGAGTAACATCGTAAAAGTAACCGGTATCATCGTATATGGTAGTAATACTACCTTGAACACTGGGTACAGGCCCCTTAGAAATACTAAAAGTAGAGGTAACCTTGGATAAGTAATTAATTTTTACTACCGTACCATCCGCTTTTTTTATTTTAGTGAGTTGCCCTTTACTAAAGTATTCTTTGTCTAAGTTGGCTTTGCTTAAAATAAAATCAGAACTTTCAGTATTGAGTTGTTGCCCGCCGGTTAACTTTTCTTGATATTTACCAACGCGGCTAACCCATTGTGGGTTGTTTATGTCGTAATCGAAGTAACCAAATGACGATGATAGCTTTCCTTTTCGCCAAATTTGTATGTTACTAACTTCTTTAAGAAAATTTACTGCTTGCCAATTTTCATCTTTGTATGGCGATACAAATCCTGTATTCATTCGTATATCAAGTTGGTTAACCCATTGACCACTTATCTCAGTAATATTTTCAGTTTCGGTAGTCGTATTGGTTGAATAAATAAAATCAAGCGGAAAATAGTCTTGTAAAGTATGGAACACACCAGAACTGTAACTCGTTGATTCTTTTTGTGCTAATGCAGGTATTGAGTTATTTATCTGCCCTGAGAAAGCATCTACGCCATTATCTTGTGGGCAACCATCATCACAGTCTTTTTCTTCATTTGCATCATAAGTAATGATAAATGGCAAAGGATAAATATATGAAGGAGCCCCCGTTCCATAACCAGGCTGGGTACATGCAGCTTTTTGCCAGTATATTTTTTGATATGTAAAACCATATTGGAATATATAGCCATTGGCCCCATTAATTAGTTCTTGAACTGTTGCAGGCCTGCCGTCTGGTGGATCTCGAAATTCCCCTGCGATGGTATTGATAGTGCCATAAGTGGTTTTGCCATCTAGTGTAATATCACAAGTACCTTGCTCTTTTATAAAAGAATTATAACTTTCAACATACTCTGTACATCGTTGTAATACATCATTATAGTTTGGACCACTTAATATCTCTTTGTGCAGTGATTGGTCTAATAAAAGATTATGGTATCGCATCGCCGCATCAAAACTTGTTAGCTCACCTCTGATCAATATACTGCCAGCATTGGTAATGCTTTTTATTGGATACCAATGTTCAAATTCTGGAGAGGCAGTAGTAGGGTCAAAATCTATCGCCTTACAGTGGAATACAGCTTGTTGCGTACTAACTGGTGGGATTGCATACAAAAATGTTGAAAACAAAAAACTTACCAACACACAAATTAGCTTAAGTGCTCGTTTACTTGAACTGTACATATTAATTCCATTTAAATTATGTAATTTAGCTAAATAAAGCTATTAGAACAGCGACTAAATATTCAGTACTAATTAAATGCCCTATCTATCCAAATTGTAAGGGCTAACTAAAACTAGTTATTTTTAAGCATACATAAAAGAACCCAAAATAGAAACACTTTAAATTTATTTAAAATACAGTGCCTAGTCTAACTTCCAGAGTACAAACGCAACAGCAAAACCAACCAAGTACACTAAGCCTAACCAAGTTAAACTACGTAATAGCACGCTGTGCTTAATAGCTGGCTCTGATCGCACAAGGCTAAAGTTAAGCCATGCAAACACAGGCGTTGTAACAAATGAAAGCGTCATCGCAAAGGTAAGCATTGGGCCAAGGGCTGATTTAAAAAATAAAATAACCGCCATACCGGCAAGAGCTTGTAGTATTAACCAAATATTTAAGCTGTGTTTTGATTGCTTAAAGCCAAGTAACTTATGAGACTCATTGAGCGTGCGGGCGTAGCCGTCAAGCACAGTGAGTGTGGTGCCAAACATACATAAAAAAGCAATGGCTGATACAAGCGGGCGTGCCCACTCGCCTATTGTTAATGCATACATATCAATAAGCTGCTTGGCAAACGCGACACCACCGAGTTCTATACTGCTGGTTTGCCCGTATTGCACTAATACACCTAAGCTAAAAAATACTAAGGCTAAGCCTGCTGTAAGCCAATAGCCTACGTTAAAATCGAACAAGCCTTGGCTTTTAGAAACAGTTTGCTGCGCTTGTTTTTCTTTTAGCCATAAAGAACTTAATGCAGATATTTCGATAGGCGCGGGCATCCAGCCCATTAAAGCCACCATAAAGCTAAGCATGGCAAGTTCATACGGTGAAGGTCCCACATAATCAGCAGGTGCCATTGGGCCGTTACTAAATGCAATGGCAAGGGCAATCAAAGTAGCGAGCGTAAGCAGCCCCATAATGCCTTTGGCAACGTTATCTAGCGCTTTAAAGTGTCCAAGTAGCAATATAACTAAACATACACCCAGCAGCATCCAACAAAGCAAGGTTACTTCAATAACCACGGGTAAGGCGTAATGCAGTAAGCTTGCGGTAAGCAGTAATACGCCGGCGGTATTAACAACAGCGGCAACAATGTTTAAGCCAATAAAACTGTAGAAGTAAAACGGGCCTTTGCTTTTATAGCCCTCCACTAGGCTATTTTTAGTGGCGAGTGTGTATTCCATACCAAAGCGAAAAAACGGGTACTTTAAAACATTAACAACGAGGATAAGCCAAAATAATTGCCAGCCAAATATTGCCCCAGCTTGTGTAGAGGCAACTAAGTGAGAACCGCCAATAGCGGCTGTTGCCATGAGTATTCCAGGCCCAAGCGCACCTAGTCGAGACTTCCATACTGCTTTTGTTGTGTGCATTAATTTCTCAAAATATGTGTGTTGTGTGTTCTTTTTATCAATTTTTATAATTAATAAACTGCAAGAACGCATAACTTACCTAAATTACAGGCAATAAAAAAGAGCCATACGGCTCTTTTTTACAATACTTTGTGACTAAATTTTATTTAAGATCCATCTCTTGGATGATCTCGTGTGCGATTTCAGGTGTAGTGCTAACAGGCTTTTCGTGTAAGTTTGCTTTTATCTGCCCTTTTCGATGTTTTAGTGCTGCATCGAGTTTTTTAGCTGCACTTGCAATGGCAGGGTACATAACTTCGTTTTCCCCTTTTACCGATATGCGCGTGCCTTCATAATTAGTGCTAATTTCAGCTTGGATTTTATGATGTTCTTTAGACAAAATAATTTCGAGTGCAATAAGCGATGGGAAATGGCTCTCGATTTTTGAAAATTTTTCGTTGATGTGCTCTCTAATAGAGTCAGTAACTTCAACATGGTGACCAGAAAGATTAATTTTCATAGGGTATCCTTTTATTTGTTACCTCATAAATAGTATTGGGGGCTATTTAGATTAACACAAGGAAAAAAGAGAGATATTTGAGGTTTATTTGCGGTTTTTGGTGATTTAAATCATGTGTTGCGCAAAGTTTATGCAAAGCCCATAGTGCATGGGCTTTCAGACGTCTAGCTGTACTGATTAATCTGTGTACGAACAACAGTAGTCAGCAAAATCAGATACTTTTACTTTAAAGCTTACATTTGCGTCCACATTAAACGACTCACCTGCGTTAAATGTTTTCCACTCGCTTGCGTCTGGTAATAAAATATCCCATTGGCCAGCTAAAAGCTCCATGCATTCTTTTTGGTTTGTATCAAAAACAAACTCACCTGGTTGCATAAAACCTAATGTTTTCGCTTCGCCATCACCTAAAATAACGGTACGACTTGACACTTTTCCGTCAAAATATACATTGGCTTTTTTTACTACACTTACGTTATCGAACTTTGGCATTTTTAGCTCCTGCTATTAATTTAAGATTTTTATTTATAAATTTTATCGCACTACCTTGCCTGATAGCTTACTTTCTTGCAAGGAAAGCAGCATTGACCAAGGTGAAGTTGCTTCATGTAAGGGCATAAAAAAACCCGCAACATGTGCGAGTTTTTCAATTACTTACTTTGTTTAATCAAAAGCGATTAAAAAAGCTCGTTTGCTTTGCTTACAATGTTTGCCACTGTAAAACCAAAGTGTTCAAACAACTCATTAGCTGGTGCTGACTCACCAAAGGTGGTCATACCTACTACTGCGCCGTTTAGACCAACGTACTTGTACCAGTAGTCAGCAATACCTGCTTCTACTGCTACGCGGCGTGAAACAGATGCCGGTAATACGCTTTCTTTGTATGCTGCGCTTTGATCTTCAAAGGCATCAGTACATGGCATAGACACAACACGTACCTTTTTACCTTGGCTGCGTAGTTCGCTTGCTGAATCTTGTGCTAGTTGCACTTCAGAGCCCGTCGCAATAAAGATAATCTCTGGGTTGCCGTCACAGCTAAGGATGTAACCACCCTTTTTAACGTCACTTAATTGCTGTGCGTCACGTGCTTGTTGCTCAAGACCTTGGCGAGTAAAGATAAGCGATGTAGGACCGTCTTTACGCTCAATAGCTTGTTGCCATGCAATTGCCGACTCAACTTGGTCACATGGACGCCAGTTATATAAGTTAGGCGTTAAACGCATGCTTGCAATTTGCTCTACTGGTTGGTGAGTTGGGCCATCTTCACCTAAACCAATTGAATCGTGCGTGTATACAAAAATGCTTGGTTGCTTCATTAATGCAGCCATACGTACGGCATTTTTTGCATATTCAACAAACATTAAGAACGTAGCACCGTAAGGAATAAAGCCTTTATGAAGCGCAATACCATTCATAATTGCTGACATACCAAACTCACGTACACCGTAGTAAATGTAGTTACCGCTTGCATCATCGCGTGTTAAACCTTTAGAGCCATCCCAAATTGTTAAGTTTGAGCCAGCTAAATCGGCTGAGCCACCCATAAATTCTGGTAATAACGGACCAAATGCGTTTAATGCATTTTGCGATGCTTTACGAGACGCTGGGTTTGCAGGGTTTGCTTGTAATTGCTCAATGTACGCTTGAGATTTTTCAGCCCAATCGCCAGGCAGTTCGTTATTAATACGACGCTTATATTCAGCTGCAAGCTCTGGGTATGCTTTTGCGTATGCTGCAAATTTTTCGTCCCAGCTTGATTCAAGCTGCTGACCTTTTTCTTTGCTATCCCATTGTGCGTAAATATCATCAGGAATTTCGAACGCATCGCCAGTCCAACCTAAAAATTCGCGAGATGCTTTAATTTCGTCATCACCTAGTGGAGCACCGTGACAATCATGGCTACCTGATTTATTAGGTGAGCCGTAACCAATAATTGTTTTACAACAAATTAGTGAAGGTTTATCGGTAACGCTTTTTGCTTCTGCTATTGCAGCACTTACAGCATCGCTGTCGTGGCCATCAACACCACTAATTACATGCCAACCGTATGCTTTAAAGCGAGCCGGTGTATCATCTGTAAACCAACCTTCTACTTCGCCATCGATTGAGATGCCGTTGTCATCCCAAAATGCAACAAGTTTACCCAGACCTAATGTGCCTGCAAGTGAACCTGCTTCATGAGAAATACCTTCCATAAGGCAGCCATCGCCCATAAATGCATAGGTAAAGTGATCAACAATATCGTGACCTTCACGGTTAAACTGTGCAGCAAGTGCTTTTTCGGCAATTGCCATACCTACGGCATTTGTGATCCCTTGACCTAATGGACCCGTAGTAGTTTCGATTCCTGGTGCATAGCCATATTCAGGGTGACCTGGTGTTTTAGAATGCATTTGACGGAAGTTTTTAATTTCGTCTAGTGGTAAATCATAACCACTTAGGTGCAATAGAGAATATATAAGCATTGAACCGTGGCCGTTCGATAATATAAATCGATCTCGGTCAGCCCACTCTGGATTTGTTGGGTTATGCTTTAGATAATCGCGCCATAATACTTCTGCGATATCAGCCATGCCCATAGGGGCTCCAGGGTGACCAGATTTGGCCTTTTGTACTGCGTCCATTGACAAGACGCGAATAGCATTTGCAAGTTCTTTGCGAGATGGCATGAATTCTCCTACCTTATATGTGTATTTGCGCGGGTATTTATGTAATCGTTTATGTAACCAAATATCTTGGATACTGCTATACATCCATTCTTACTTAATGTGGGGGCGGTGTGCAATTAAAAACCCCAGAAAAGGGAGCATTATGAATTTTTTTTGAGACCAGAACGACATTAGTAATTTTATTTAGACGTCTAGGCGTAAAAACACTATGCAATTAGTTTTGTTTTCGATAAAATACGCCCCTTAATTTTTTAGCGCTAATACCGACATTTGTGAAGCGCAATATTTGTGAGCAGAAATACAATGGCAAAACATTTATTTACTTCTGAATCAGTTTCTGAAGGTCATCCGGATAAAATCGCCGATCAAATCTCTGATGCGGTACTTGATGCAATCCTAGAGCAAGACTCTCAGGCTCGCGTAGCGTGTGAAACTTACGTGAAAACAGGTATGGTTATGGTTGGTGGTGAAATCACTACTAGCGCATGGGTTGATATCGAAGAAATTACACGTAAAACAATTCGTGACATTGGCTACACAAATTCAGACATGGGCTTTGATGCCGATTCATGTGCAATTTTAAACACTATTGGTAAACAGTCTCCAGACATTAACCAAGGTGTTGACCGTACTAGTCCTGAAGAACAAGGCGCTGGCGACCAAGGCTTAATGTTTGGTTACGCATGTAACGAAACAGAAGTACTAATGCCTGCTCCAATTACTTACTCACACCGTTTAGTACAGCGCCAAGCGCAAGTACGTAAAAGTGGCGAGCTTAACTGGTTACGTCCAGATGCAAAATCTCAAGTTACTTTTGCATACGAAAACGGCAAGCCAGTAGGTATTGATGCTGTTGTACTTTCTACTCAGCACAGCGAAGACATTTCGCAAAAAGATTTAGTAGAAGCTGTGATGGAAACAATCATCAAGCCGGTACTTCCTGCAGAACTTATTACAAGTGCAACTAAGTTTTTCATTAACCCAACAGGTCGCTTTGTTATTGGCGGACCAATGGGCGATTGTGGTTTAACTGGTCGTAAAATCATTGTAGATACATACGGTGGTATGGCTCGTCACGGTGGTGGTGCTTTCTCTGGTAAAGATCCATCAAAAGTTGACCGTTCAGCAGCATACGCTGCACGTTACGTTGCTAAAAACATTGTTGCTGCTGGTCTTGCTGACAAGTGTGAGCTACAAGTTTCTTACGCAATTGGTGTTGCAGAGCCTACTTCTATTAGCGTTGAAACGTTTGGTACAAGCAAGCTAGAAGAAAGCCGTTTAATCGAGCTTATTCGTGAACACTTTGACTTACGTCCTTACGGCTTAATTCAAATGCTTGATTTAGAGCGCCCTATCTACCTTCCTACAGCGGCTTACGGCCACTTTGGTCGTGACGAATTCCCTTGGGAACGTACAGATAAAGCTGAAGCACTTCGCGCAGCTGCCGGCCTTTGATTGGCTAAGTAAATACAAAAAAAGCGCCAATTGGCGCTTTTTTTATATGTAAACTAATTGAGTAAAAGCAGCTTTAAAAGCTACTTTTAAATCTATTAATCCATTCCTTTAGTAAGTAACTGCCACGCTGTAGCCATATACTTATTATAAGCTTGCTCTGTTGCTACATCGATTGGTTCAAAAGGTTGTGGCTCAAGTGGGACTAAGTTAATCCGATCCTCTGGGTTAACTTTTTGATACTCATACATTGACGAAAAATCACCACGCCAAAGCTGTTCTGGTTTACGTACAGTTTGAAAACCAAATACAGTACGATCTTTAGGTTGAGTTAATAGTGACTGGCCCATGCTATAAAATGTCGTCTTTTGCGGCGCTATTAAGTTTAATAATGTAGGCGCAATATCCATATGACTCGCTAATTGATCACTCGATACCCAGTTTGGATTTACACCTTTACCATAAATAACAAGCGGTACATGTGTTAGCTCATATAGACCCGGGCGATGATGTAAATAACGGCGACTATAATGATCACCTGTAATTACAAATAATGCATCTGGATAGCGCTGCTCCATTTTACGAACAAATTGACCAAGCATTTTATCGGCATACCATAAATGCCCTAATACGTAAGGGTCTAATAAGTCATCATCTAAAGCTTGAATTTCTTTTGGATAGTCAGCAACTGATTTTAAAGGATACCCATACTTATCTAAATCTAAGTTAAATGGCCCGTGGTAACTCCCACTCATGATTAAGTTAAAACTTTTTTCATCTGTTTTAGTATCGACTAAATCAAATAACTGACCATCATCAATTCCCCACACACCAGCACTTCCTTTACCTCCAGTGTCTGCAGCCGAAAATACTTTATCAGCTCCTTGTGAAAGCACATATTCGCCTACATTTTGCCATGACAGCAAGCCGCCATAATAAAATCGACTTTGATAACCTAGTTGCTCAAGTTGATTAAATATTGATAACTTACTCGCTGGTTTTTGTGGTCCAATACGGCTCATGTTAACGCCCGAAAACGCAATACCAGACATAAGGCTAGATAGCGAATTCATAGTACTGCTTGCTGCAGGTAATACATTATTTAAATATATACCTTTACTAGCTAAATTACGTAGTTCATTAGTTAAATTGAGCGATGTATATTTTTGCTGTAACGGCCAAGCATCATAACTTTCCATAACAATAAAAAATACTTGTGAAGGTGCCGCTAACATTGGCGTATTCGTTTTTTTCTCAAGCGCCGCTAAAGGGTTATCTATGTCAGGTGCACTTTTTCGTAAGTAAGGATTATGACCATTTAAACCAAAACTTTGTAAATCATTATAATCTTTAATGGCATATATAAAGCTTCGAAATGGATTTATTACAAGATTATTTACAAAAGCATCTGTTGTTACTGCTGACCATTTTCGAGAAGCCGGACGAGTTTCAAATGACCCTCTTATTGCACAAACAAATAAAACAATAATCAATGCAACTAAAATCGTACGCTTTAATATATTAGTGGTGAAAAGATGATTGATAACACTATAGTTTTTCCTATCAACTAGTTTATTTATTTTAAATGCCATCGCTAATAAAACAACTAAACTAAGTAGACTCCCCCACGGTTTATATTGCTCAATTACAGTTAATGCAATAGCTTGTTGATCGTCATTTAGTCCTTCAAACATAAAAAAGTTAAACTGGCTTCCATATTCAGCAATGTAAGTAATACTCGTTATACATAGTATTATTGCCGTAATGAAAAATATTCGGCTTGTATATATACGTGCTTTTCTAACCCATTGTCCTAAACGCAGAGGCTGTAAAATACAGTTTAAAATAAAAACAATACTAAAACAGACTCCCGTCGCGGCAGAATCAAATGCTAGACCCACTTTTAATGTCGCGATTATTGAATCAATATCTAGTTCTGAAGTAATACGATCACTAAAATGAATTAAAAAGAAAATCCGAAAGCCCATAAAAAGCAGTACACCAGCAAACCAAAGTGTGGCGATACGTCCGCTTTCTTTTACAAATTCTAGCCAACGACTAGATGGAAGTGTGTGTGTTTTTAGCAAAATCCTGTACCTAATATATTATACCCCTAGGAAAACAATTTTACTTGTTTAAGCTATTTCAACAAGGAAATAGCTGTAATCACCTGTAATTAAAGAGAAAAATTTACATGTAAAATATTTCGTTCACATTTAATTGCAAGTAATGAAATATTCTATTGAAATATTAACCAACTTTTTTGTAAGTAATATTTTAGGAAACCGATACGTTTAACAATTTTATTTTACATAGAGATACATTTATAAAGGGGTTCGGTTTATACTCGCTTCATTATAAAGCTTTAGGGACAGTTAAATGGCCGATAACTTTCGCGTTATATTTGCAGGACTTGCCGATAACGTTGACATAAAAACAGCATGTACAAATTTAGCTGTAAAATTAAAAACGTCAGATGAAAAAGTAGCTCTTTTTTTTAAAGGTAAGCCACTGTTTGCACCAAGCGATAAAGACAAAGCGTTAAAACAGGCTAAGTTACTAGCAAGCTTAGGTATTAAAAGTAAGCTGCAAGCTGTTTCAAATGCAATTCAAAATAGCTCCCCCGCAGCTGCAAATAACAACCAACGTGACGAACGTATTTTTGATGCACTCGATTACATCACTAGCAGCTTAATTCGCCTTGAAGAAAAGCTAGACGAGTTAGAGCAACGCCTTCCTGAAGCTCAATTAAAAGCACCAGACGAAAGTATTGACGAATGGCAAGGTGACGATCTAATGCTAGATGATGATTTAGCGCCTCCTAAAAAACGCAGTAACTTACTTTTATATTCATTGATTGCAACTGCCACAATTTTGCTAGTCGTACTGGCTGTTTTTTTAATTTTTCCCGATTTATTCTCTTTTTAAGAATGGCTAATTAATTTAATGAGCAATAAACGCGCAAAAATAAGAGCGGAAATTCGTAACACCCGTAAAAACTTGTCAAATAATCAGCAAATAATTGCTGCGCAATCGCTAAAAATGAATTTTATTCAACATTTAAAAAGCGAAAAAACAACGAATTCAAAGCATATTGCCATTTACTTGAGTAACGATGGGGAACTAGACACTTCATTGTTAATTAAAGAATTATGGAGTTTAAACCATACCGTTTACCTACCTATAATACACCCATTCAATGGCGCTAATTTACTATTTCAGCGCTATGAGAAAAAATCACCCATGAGAGCAAATCGCTATGGTATCTTGGAGCCTAAGCTGAACTGCTCTCAAATATGCCCATTACCAGTGCTTGATTACCTCCTTATGCCATTAGTTGCATTTGATAAACAAGGTAATCGCCTAGGAATGGGAGGTGGGTTTTACGACCGGACATTGGCACGTTTACACGAACAAAATTGGCAAAAACCACAACTAATTGGCCTTGCACATGAATGCCAAAAAGTTGAGGCTCTACCAATCGAGTCGTGGGATGTACCACTTAAAACCATTATCACCCCAGATAAAACATACTGTTGGTAACAATTAAATTTGATTACTAACCGCATATTTCTGACATACATGAGCACAAAGCAATGACACAAGATGAATTAAAAAAAGCAGCTGCTTGGGCAGCACTCGAGTTTGTAAAAGAAAACACTATTGTAGGTGTGGGTACAGGCTCTACTGTTAATCACTTTATTGATGCCCTTGGCTCAGTAAAGGACACTATTGTAGGCGCTGTATCAAGCTCAGAAGCCTCAACCGCGCGCTTACAAGCGTTAGGTATTGAAGTATTTGAGCTTAATAACGTTGCTGCTTTAGATGTATACGTTGACGGCGCTGACGAAATAAACGATCAAAACGAAATGATTAAAGGTGGCGGTGCAGCCCTCACTCGCGAAAAAATAGTAGCCGCTGTAGCTAAACAATTTGTGTGCATTGTAGATGACACCAAATTAGTAAAAACATTAGGCGACTTCCCGCTTCCGGTAGAAGTTATTCCAATGGCTCGCAGCTACGTTGCACGAGAATTATTAAAGCTTGGTGGTGACCCTGTTTATCGCCAAGGCGTAGTTACCGATAACGGTAACGTTATATTAGATGTATTCAACTTAAAAATTACCAATGCTAAACAACTTGAAGCACAAATAAATTCAATTGTTGGCGTAGTTACCAACGGCCTATTTGCAATGCGTGGTGCTGATAAAGTGATTATCGGTACTAAAAATGGGCCACAAATTAAATAGGATGAGGTTATGAGTAAGGTATCGTTAGCAAAAGACAAAATTAAAATTCTCTTGCTTGAAGGTGTTCACCAAAGCGCTGTTGAAACGCTAAAACGTAACGGTTACAGCAATATCGACTACGTTAAAACATCCTTACCTGAGGACGAATTAAAAGAGCGCATTAAAGATGTTCACTTTGTAGGACTTCGTTCTCGTACTCATATTAACCAAGCCGTATTAGACTCAGCTGACAAGCTAGTTGCTGTTGGGTGTTTTTGTATTGGTACAAACCAAGTTGATTTAGATGCAGCACGCGAACGCGGTATTGCTGTATTTAACGCACCATTTTCTAATACTCGTTCAGTTGCTGAACTTGTACTTGGTGAAATCCTACTTTTATTACGCGGTATTCCAGAGCGTAATGCAGCGGCTCATCGTGGTGGCTGGTTAAAAACAGCAAATGGTTCGTTTGAAGCACGTGGTAAAACATTAGGTATTATTGGCTACGGTCACATTGGAACTCAGCTAGGTATTATGGCTGAAAATATCGGTATGAACGTGGAGTTTTACGATATCGAAGATAAATTATCACTCGGTAATGCAAAACAAGTTCACAACCTAACTCAGCTGTTACAACGCTCTGATATTATTAGTTTACACGTACCAGAAACACCGCAAACTAAAAATCTTATTGGTAGTGCAGAACTTGCTGTTATGAAGCAGGGATCTATTTTGATCAACGCTTCACGCGGAACTGTTGTTGATATTGATGCACTTGCAGAAGCACTAACAGAGAAAAAACTAAGTGGTGCAGCAATCGATGTGTTCCCTACTGAGCCAAAATCTAACGATGAAGAATTTGTATCGCCACTGCGCCAATTCGACAATGTTATTTTAACGCCGCACATTGGTGGTTCTACACAAGAAGCGCAAGAAAACATTGGTATTGAAGTAGCGGGTAAACTGGCTAAATACTCAGATAATGGCTCAACTATTACTGCCGTTAACTTCCCTGAAGTATCGCTGCCTGAGCTTGCTAATCGTAGCCGTTTATTACACGTACACCACAACCGCCCTGGTGTACTAACGCAAATTAACCAAGCGTTTGCACAGCATGGTATTAACATTGCTGCGCAATACCTACAAACAGACGCATCTATTGGTTATGTAGTTATTGATGTAGATACAGATCAATCTGAAGTAGCACTTAAAGAATTAAGCGCTGTTGAGGGTACAATTAGAGCACGTATTTTACATTAATAAGTACTTTGATATTAAGAAGGGTCCTTATGGACCCTTTTTTGTATTTAGATTACATATACTTTCTTAAGTATTTTTTGAATACCGGATCTGTTGCAGCCAACTCTTTTTGCTCAGCCAATATCTCTTTTAAAATAGCGCCTGAGGTAAGCGGGTTTGCAAGTACCACCCTAAATACAACTGTAGGTTGATTATCGTATTTAGAAGGCGTTAAACGAGTACGTGATACAAATGAGCGACCAGACTCTCGCTGACGTTTTTGCATACTGGCAGTAAAACGATTCAGAGAGGCAAAAATATCTAACCGAGTTGCAGCATCTGCATCGGCTATTGCTTGTTTAATTTGCTTAGGTACATAACGATACGTTAATAAGCACAATTCAGGTTCTGAAATAAGCTCAAAGTCTTCATCAGCTTTAATTAAATCAGCAAAGTAATGTGCTTTTTTGATGCTTCGATCAATCAGCATTTCGTAACCTTTACGACCAATAACACGTAAGCAAGCATGTACTAACATTGCCATACCAGGTCGGCTGCCTTCAAGCGTGTGGCTACCTAAGTCTTTTGAACCTTTACGTAATATGTACTCAGCGTGATGCTCTATTGCATCAGTTGCAGCGGGATCTTTAAATAAAACTAAGCCCGCTCCCATTGGTACATACATTTGTTTATGTGCATCGATGGTAATTGAATCTGCTCGCTCAATCCCTTTTAGTAAAGGGCGATGCGTGTTCGATAAAAGGGTTGCTCCTCCCCATGCAGCATCTACATGAAAATGGCAGTTAATGTCTTGTGCTAAGTCGGCCATTTCATCAAGTGGGTCAATATTACCGGTTTCGGTTGTACCCGCTACCCCAATAATCGCCATTACTTTAATGCCTTGCGATTCAAGCTCACGTGCTTTTTCGCGCATAGCTCCTACATCAACTTTATTATTTTCGCAGGTTTTAATGCCAATTAAGTTATCGCGGCCAATACCGAGTAAATCAACCGATTTACCTAACGAGTAATGTCCGCGTTCTGATATTAATACTGCTAAACCTTTATAGCCGTAATGCAGCATACCGGCAATTAGGCCTTGTGCGCCGATACCTCTAAAATCGCCATCGGGTTTTAATAAGCGGTTTCGAGCAATCCAAAGCGCAGTAATATTAGCGACCGTTCCACCAGAGCAAAATGCACCTAGTGAGGTTTTAGCACTGTGCATCCATTTAGAATAAAATGAATCTTCTTGCCCATAAGCTAAATGATGCATCATTCCAAGCACTTGACGTTCAAGAGGCGTAAACGCTTTAGACGTTTCTATTTTTACTAGATTTTGATTTAGCCCTACCATCAATTTTGACAGAGGTAATAAAAAATGCGGCAAGGCAGAGGTCATGTGACCAATAAAGCTAGGCGCAGCTGTATGCACAGAATGCGCAACAAGTTGCTCCATTATGTCTTGGGCATAAGCAGATACAAACGTTGGATCCTCTGGGATCACTGCCGACTGAAAATCTTTTTCGATTTCATGTAATGGTTTTTCAATTGCCGCTATATTTTCGTTTAGAAAACCTGCTAAATTACTCGAAATTTCAAGCTCGATTTTGCTTAAAGTTGAGTCTGGCGCTTCAGGTACAGTAAATATACGCTTAAGGCTTTCTTTAGAGGCGACGGCACAACGCTTTTGATCCATCTCAATACCTAGTGTGTGTAGCTAAAACACGCGCTTACCCATCAAAAACGCCTACTTATTAGGACATTTAGAGCAATCGTGTTTCTTTAAAAATTGCGCTAACTTTACTGCAATATAACTAAAATGTCTCGTTTAAACCTATAAAAGCAATCAAAGCGATGACAAAAAAATGATAATTTAATTAAAACTCTACCAAACCTAATTATTTATTGGGCATTTACTTATTTTGGGTATAATAAATTTGATAACAAAAAAGGGACACATATGCCAGAAGGAAGAGTCAAAGTTAGTTGGATAGTGGCAGGCTTTAGCTTATTTTTAATAAGCTTGCTTACCTATGTTTACTACACTTACCAAACCACGCGTGCTGAAATAATGCAGTCGGTTGATAATCGCTTACTTAATGCCGCCACCAGCGTTAAACATATTCTAGGTGAAAATTACTTAAGTGCGGTTAATCAAGGCGATAATATAAGTTTTTCTTACTATCAAGATAAAAGTAAACAACTCTCTGAGTTTGCTCAAGCACTTGATATTGCTTATGTCTATTCAATGATTTTAAAAGACGGTAAGGTGCTTTTTAGCTCATCAAGCTACACGCAAGAAGATCAGAATAATGGCAAAGTAACTCAATTTTTAGATCTCTATCCTGAAGCTACCGATGCCAATATAAGTGCTTTTTACTCAACCGAGCCTGTATTTGAAATATCGAGCGATCAGTGGGGCCACTTTAAAACTATTTTTATTCCTTACGTTGACCCTATTAACGGCAATACCTATCTAACGGGTGCCGATATAACTATTTACAATTTAAACGAGAAACTTAAAGAAAGTGTATCGAAAGCTGCTGCAATGGCTAGCTTCTTCTTTTTTATCGCGATACTTGTTGCCGCCATATATATTTATTTACTAAAGCGCTCGTTAGCAACTGACTCAAGTACTGGTTTTTCAAATCATATTGCTCTTGAGTACTTTATTAAAAAAAGTAATGCTCATCACATGCAGTTAGCCGTTATTTGGGTTAATGAAATAGAAGATATAAACAGTTTCTACGGCACTGAAGTGGGTGACAAAGTAATGAAAAACTTACTTATTCACTTTAAACTCAGAAGCTCTGCGCATTGCCATATATACAGACTAGCAACCAACAAAATAGTATTACTCGCGCCTAAAGAAATGAGTAATGACGAATTTACCGATCTCGTAAAAACATATAACTTTAATACCCCAGTGTTAACTGACCCTTTTATTTACATAACCCTATGTGCAGGTATTGCCAGTGGTAATAAATCGCTACTGCTTGAAAATGCTCATATAGCGGCGCTGCAAGCCAAACAAGGCAGGCATAGCGTAGTTAACTACTCAAAAGCGCTACACGATGTAAAAACGCAATATCAATACAATGTTGAAATGGCTAAAGAGGTGCGTGAAGCGTTTGATAACAACCGTATAGTGCCTTACTTTCAACCCATTATTGATACAAATACCAACAAGGTCGTTCAATACGAATGTTTAGCTCGAATGGTAACGGCGCAAGGGGAAGTGTTGAAACCTGATGCATTTTTAAATGTTGTTACTCGATCAAGAATGGACGGAATACTTACCCGTACTATATTTTCACAATGTGTTAGTCGCTTTAGAAAAACCGATATTTGCTGGAGTTTAAATATAACAGCACAAGATATGCTCGACCCTAATTTAAGTGAGTTTATTGCGGACGAACTTAAGCGCTACCCGCATCCTGGTAATATCACACTAGAGCTTTTAGAAACCCAAGCTATTGCCAACTTTTCTGAGGTAAAAGCATTTATTGGAATGGTTAAAACGAAAGGCGTTAAGGTTATTATTGATGACTTTGGTAGTGGTTATTCAAATATATCAAACGTACTTAAGCTGGAAGTAGATGGTATTAAGCTAGATGGCGCACTAATAAAGCAAATAGTGAATGACAAAGATATCTATTTATTTATTGAACATATAGCCAGTTTTGCTAATCAACTTGGTTTGCAATTAATGGCAGAGTCGGTAGAAAATGCAACCATAGTAACCGCACTTAAAAAGGCGAATGTGACACTAATGCAAGGCAACTACTTTGCCCACCCAGTGTCACATGTTAGTACGGTTATAGAAGAAGAATTAGCACTTTAACTTACTTTAGCGAGGTAAGTTAATAACGAGTCGGTGGCTTTGCTGGCCACTGGCCCAGTATTTACGCTCAAAAGGCGTAATTGCATCGTCTGACTCATAAAGCGTTACATTGCAAGGGTTGCCTGTTAATTCAAGCGCCCGAGCAAACTCCTTAACGTAAATATCCCAATTGCTGCGCACTTCTAATTTTCCACCTAACTTAACGATAAATGGAAAAATAGCCGCGCCATGCCAGCGTCTACGAATATGCTTAGATTTAGGCCACGGGTTTGGATACAACAAATAATGGTGCGTAGGTTGCCAATTAGCAGCAACCGCTAAACGCCAAAAGTCATTTAAGTCTGCTTGCACTAAGATGTACTGACCACTGTCGGTTTGCTTATATTCAACATCGTGCTTATCTAATCGGTGCGACGATTTATCAATACCAATTATAAGTGCATCAGGGTGGCGCTTAGCTAAGTTAGCTGAGCTTTCACCTACGCCACAACACGAGTCTAAAATAAGCGGGCCACTAAAGGCTTGTACTTTAGCATTAACCTCGTCAAATGCGGCTTGGGTGTGTGCTGCAATTGGCTTTTTAAATTCAGCATCTAAGTGCTTATTTACTATTTCATCAAGCTTTTCGTGAATACCCGCTTGATTAGATACAATACTACGTGAATTTGCATCACTCATTAGTGTCTTAGCCCCACACCTTTTTTGATCAATGTAAGCGCTAATGTAAATAACGCTGTTATAAATACTAAAATAACCCCAAGAGCCACGCTCAAATCAACATCCGACACACCTAAAAAGCCATAACGAAATGCGTTAACCATATAAATTATAGGGTTGATTTGTGATACATTCTGCCAAAATTCAGGCAGCAACGTAATTGAATAAAATACACCGCCTAAGTAAGTTAATGGCGTTAGTATGAAGGTGGGGATAATGCTTATATCGTCAAAACTGTTTGCGTAAATTGCATTAATTAAACCACCTAAAGCAAACACAGCTGAGGTTAAAATAACCGTCGCAATAATTACAAAAATATTATGAATTTGAATATCAACAAATAATAACGACACACAGGTAACTATAAAGCCCACCATAATACCGCGCGTCATACCGCCCCCCATATAACCTAGAACAATGATGTAGTTAGGTACAGGTGCAACTAAAAGCTCTTCAATGCTTTTTTGAAACTTTGTTGAGTAAAAACTAGAGGCTACGTTGGAATAGGAATTAGTAATGACTGACATCATTATAAGGCCAGGTACAATAAACTCCATATAACTAAAGCCGCCCATGTCGCCAATGCGTGAACCAATTAAGTTACCAAAAATAACAAAATATAAGCTCATCGTAATTGCTGGCGGTACTAAAGTTTGCACCCAAATACGTAAAAAACGAATGCACTCTTTAATCCATAAACTCTTTAAGGCTACGCCATATTTAAACATTTATTCGCCCCGCCCTTGCTCTAGTAATCCAACAAATAACTCTTCTAATCTGTTTGCTTTATTTCGCATACTCAATACAGTATTACCTTGAGTTGTTAATGCACTAAAAACCGCATTTAAGCCTTGAGACTTAGCGACTTCCACTTCAACAGTATGATCGTCCGTCATGGTAAATTTATAGCCTTCAAGCGTTACAGGGCTTGCTGGCATTTTTAAATCTAAAATAAAGGTTTCTTTATCAAGCTTTGCAAGCAGTGCTTTAATGGTCGTGTTTTCAACAATTCGGCCATTATCGATTATGGCGATGTTTTTACACAGTAACTCTGCTTCTTCAAGGTAGTGCGTAGTTAAAATAATAGTTACGCCTTGCTCATTTATTTGGCGTAAAAAATCCCACATTGAACGACGAAGTTCTATGTCTACACCCGCAGTTGGCTCATCAAGTATAAGCAACTTAGGTTCGTGCATAAGGGCACGCGCAATCATTAATCGGCGTTTCATACCGCCTGAAAGCGTACGTGCTTGTTTGTCTTTTTTCTCAAGTAAGCCAAGTTGCGCTAAGTATTTATCAGCACGTTTATGGGCTTCGCCACGTGGCACACCATAATAACCGGCTTGGTTAACAAGTATTTGGCTAAGCGTTTCAAACTGACTAAAGTTAAACTCTTGCGGCACTAAGCCTAAATGCGCTTTTGCAGCTTCTAAATCAGTATCAATATTACAACCGAATACTTCTACCTTGCCTTTTGTTTTATTAACAAGTGACGAAATAACACCAATAGTGGTTGATTTACCTGCTCCGTTTGGACCAAGTAAAGCGAAAAAGTCGCCCTCTTTAACTTGTAAATCAACGCCTTTAATAGCCTCAACACCATTTTTATAAACCTTGGTAAGGCCTTCTATATTTAAAGCAATATTTTGCTTATTCATTACTTACCCTCACCATAACCCCAACGTTTTGTTAGGTTATGTTCAATATTTAAATGATCTAAAATTCTCGCCACCATAAAATCAACTAAGTCTTCAATACTTTGTGGCTTATGATAAAAGCCAGGCGCTGCTGGCATTATGGTCACACCTAAACGAGATAACTTAAGCATGTTTTCTAAATGAATTTCGTTAAACGGTGTTTCGCGCGGCACTAAAATTAACTGTCCGCGTTCTTTAATTACCACATCAGCGGCGCGCTCTAATAAGTTATCTGACGCCCCAACTGCAATTGCAGAAACCGATCCTGCACTACACGGGCACACCACCATTTTTTTAGGTGCAGCAGAGCCCGAAGCCACAGGGCTAAACCAGTTATCTTTACCGTATACTTTTAACTGCCCAGATTTAGCATTAAACAGCGTACTTAACTGCTCAGTGGCTTTATCTTCGTTACCAGAGAGCTTAATATTTGATTCTGTATCAAGCACCACTCGCGCTGCACTTGAGATAAGTACGTAAACTTGAAATTGCTGTTCAAGCAATACTTCAAGTAACCTTAAACCATAAGGCGCACCTGATGCACCGCTAAAAGCGAGCGTAATTCTATCTTTAAATTGCACACTATTCTCCGCTGTATTTATCAGCTAAACCATCAACAAGGTGTTGATGAAGGCCATTAAAACCGCCATTACTCATAATTAAAATATGTTGATTAGGCTCAATATTTTCAAGCACCGTATCAATAATTGTTTGTGTGCTGCTAAAGCATTGCATACCAGCTTTATCTGCTTGCTCTTTTAGCGACCAATTTAGATTCTCTGGTTCAAAAAGTAGTACGTCGTCAGCATCACGCAGTGAATCTAATAATGTATATTGATGCACACCCATTTTCATAGTATTTGAGCGCGGCTCTAAAATAGCGATAATTTTTTCATCGCCTACTTTTGCGCGCAGTCCTGCAAGCGTAGTTTTAATTGCTGTTGGGTGATGCGCAAAATCGTCATACACCTTAATATTATTTATATCAGCCTTTAGCTCCATACGCCTTTTAGGGCTAATAAATTCTCCTAGGGCATCAATACTATGATCAACAGCTATACCCACATGGCGCGCTGCTGCGATAGTCATAATTGCATTTTTAACGTTATGCTCGCCTATTGCTTGCCAGCAAACAGTGCCCTGCTTTTCGTTATTTAAAAGTACATTAAACTCACTACCATCGGCTTTTATTAATTCATAGCCCCAGTCATCACCTAGCGTTTCGCTTTCGCTCCAAAGCCCTTGTGCTATTACGTCATTAAGCGCTACGTCTTGCTTAGGCCAAATTACCTTGCCGCTTTGAGGTAATGTACGCATTAAGTGATGAAATTGTTTTTTTATTGCGTTCAAATCTTCGAAAATATCAGCGTGATCGAATTCAAGATTATTTAAAATAAGTGTACGTGGAAGGTAATGGACAAACTTACTGCGCTTATCAAAAAAAGCAGTGTCGTATTCATCGGCTTCAATAACAAAAAATGGCGTTTCACCTACTTTGGCCGATACACCAAAATTTTGGACTATGCCGCCAATTAAAAACCCTGGTTTTAAACCTGCGTACTCTAATACCCACGCAAGCATACTTGCTGTGGTTGTTTTACCATGCGTACCGGCTACAGCAAGTACCCACGAGTTTTGTAATAGGTTATGTTTAAGCCATTCAGGGCCAGATGTATAAGGCAGGCCTTTATCAAGCACATATTCAACACACGGGTTACCACGGCTCATTGCATTACCGACAACTACCATATCTGGTTTTGGCTCTAATTGAGATACGTCGTAGCCTTGAGTCAGTTCAATGCCAAGCTCTTCAAGTTGCGTACTCATTGGTGGGTAAACGTTTTGATCGGAACCCGTTACTTTATGACCTAATGATTTAGCAATGGCTGCAATACCACCCATAAACGTGCCACAAATGCCCAAAATATGTATATGCATATACTTTCCTTAAATCGTATGCTCACTTTACAGCTATGCAAAGTTTAATGGCGCTATAATGCCAAAATTCGTGCTTAGTTACTATGTACGTCTGCACAATTCACTCGTGCCAAAAACACGTTAATTAGTTTTTTAAACGCTAAAAATCAAAAAATAGGCACGTTCACCTACCCTGTATTGCTTTTAATCAATTATTATCAATGTTATAAACCAGCTTGCTGTATAACTTTAAAACTTAAAAAGGACTTAATATGAAAAAACTATTCTTTATAGCCTGTATTTTACTTAGTCAAAAAAGCTTTGCTTTGGAATTTGCTAAGTACCCAATAGAACTAAGTTCGGGCGAAGGCGTTAATGTTGTTATTGCCCCAACAACAGATAAAAAACAAGCTTTAGTAAAAGTAACAGGCATAAACCATGATATTGATGGCATTGTATTTTTAACCGATTTAAAACCTCATGGTAGTAATAAAGCTTACAAATATACTTACGATGGTACACAAAGAAGTTTAGTAAGTGTTGAGGAAGGCTACCGCTGTTGCTCTTACAATCTTTATATTCCAGACACTCGTGATGGAATTTACTTATCAAAAAAAGAAGAGTCAAACCCTGCCATTGTTGAAGATTTAAAAGCGCAATACGATCAACAGTTAAATAAAGGTACTCAAGCTAAACTAGCGAAGTTTAATCGTGAAAAGCATTTAGGGTATCAACAAAAAAATATAGCTGCCGCTAATAGCGAAATAGATAAGCAATGCGGATTAAAAATAAATACCAATGTTGATTGGGAAAGCATTGATGATGAAAACCTAAAAGAATATCCAGTGGGTTCATTTTGTGCACAAGTTGCAAACGAAATGGCATACATGTGCGAAAAAGACCAAAGTTTTAAAAACGACATAGCTCAGTTCAATGCTATCGAATGTAAATTTACTAATGAGCTAAAACTACGTAAAAATGGTAATACACTTATATTTAAAACAGCGCCAAAAGCCGCTAACCAACGCCGCTTTATTGAAGCTTATTTATTAAATTTATAAGCTGAGGCTTAATCTAAACCAAAAAAGCACCTTTAGGTGCTTTTTTGATTTTACTGATTAAGTTTGTTTATAGCGTTAAAAATACAATCAAACCGACACCGAGTAATAAACGATATATCACAAATGGCAACATACCCATTCGCTCTATTACTTTTAAAAACATAAATATACACGCATAAGCCGATAAGAACGATAACACCACACCTAATAATAGTGTGTTCCAATCAACTACATGATCACCCAGAGCAAGCTCTGCAATATAATAAAGCCCCATCATAGAAATAATCGGAATCGCTAGTAAAAACGAAAAACGCGCTGCGCTTTGCTTATTCATACCCAACATTAAACCAGCGGTCATCGTGATACCTGATCGAGAAGTACCCGGGATCATTGCAACAGCTTGTGCGAAACCAATGATAAGTGCCGTTTTCCAATTGAGCTGATAAATAGTTTTAATTTGTTTCCCTTTTGCATCCGCGTACCAAAGCAACAAACCAAATACAATGGTGGTAGTAGCAATTACCCAAGCGCTTCGCAAATATAACTCAATAAAGTCTTTTAAAAGTAAACCTAAAATAGCGGCAGGCACTGTACCTAGTATAATCCACCAGCCTAATTTACTGTCATCGGTAGTGCCTTGCTTACCAAAAGATTTAAACCATGCGCTTAGTATATCTACTACCTCTTTGCGAAAATAAATAACAACGGCAATTAAAGTACCAACATGTACTGCTACGTCAAACGCAAGCCCTTGATCTTCCCAGCCTAAAATTTGCGATGGGAGAATTAAATGCGCTGAACTCGATATTGGTAAAAACTCAGTAAATCCCTGTATGAGGGCTAAAATAATTATTTCGATGATACTCATGGGTTAGAAAACTCCACCTTCCATAGCTTTTGTTGAGGGTTGTTATATTCATTCCATAACTGCGCAATCGTTTGCTTAGCTACAGGATGATAAAAATCTGGGGCAACCTCACTCAGAGGTTGTAATACAAATGCATTTTTAGTTATTTCATCACGTGGTAATTGCGCTGGGGAGTCGCAAATTACATCATCATAAAACAGTAAATCTAAATCGAGCGTTCGTGGACTAAATTTTTTATCGTTCGCTGTACGCCCATTATCACGCTCTATTTGTTTTAATAAAGCGCATACATCAGCAAGCGACATATCAGTTGTAGCGCCAACTACTGAATTATAAAAATTATTGCCAGCAAACCCAACTGCTTCACTTTCAAAAACAGACGAGTGCACAATGTGCTCAAAGTGCTGCTTAAGTGCAATTAATGCACATTGTATATAATGTGCTTTATTTATATTTGACCCTAGGCTGATATAAATTTGAGCCATTTAGTCAGTTGCCTTAACACGTGTAATTTCAACACCCACAGTTTGTGCTTGTGCTACAGCTGCAGGTTTACTTACTCTTATAGTAACTTGTGGCGTATTAAACTCGCTTAAAATAATCTCAGCCAACTGCTCAACCAAAGTCTCTAGCAACTCAACAGGTTTTGCAGTGCAGTGCTTAATAACGCGTTCGCTTACTTTTGAGTAATCCAGTGCTAAATTAATATCGTCATTTTCGGCTGCAGGCTTAATATCACTAAGCATTTCAATATCAAAATAAAGGCTCTGTTTACTTTCTTTTTCAAAGTCGTACACTCCAATAATAGTGTCGACGTGCAATTGAGATATAAAAACCTTATCCATTGATACTCCAAATAACAACAAACGACTAAGCAACTATACAAAGCATCAATAAAATTAATACTGTATATGGTTTAGCCAGTGTTTAAATATGTGAAAATAACTTCTACAATAGCAAGATAACTAAACTAGCTATTAAATAGCCTGTTAATAATTTTCACGATAAATTTTGCTGCCAATAATAGCTTAAAAGTACTATCAATTGGTATAGCAATTAAAAAATAAGGAAGCGTGTGTTAGCCACTTTAATGTTTGTTTTAGCTTATTTACTTGGGTCGATTTCGTCGGCTATTTTAGTGTCGCGGTTGTTCAAACTCCCTGAACCTCGTAATAGTGGTTCTAACAACCCAGGGGCTACAAATGTTTATAGATTAGGCGGAGCATTTCCGGCTTGCTTGGTTTTAGTGTTTGATATTTTAAAAGGAACTATTCCAGTATGGGGGGCTTATTTTTTAGAAGTTGAACCTTTAGAGCTTGGTTTAGTCGCTGTAGCAGCTTGCTTAGGCCATATGTACCCACTGTTTTTTAGCTTCAAAGGCGGTAAAGCCGTAGCAACGGCATTTGGCTCATTATTACCTATTGGCTTATCATTGGCTGGTTTACTTGTATGCACTTGGTTAGTTATAGTGGCAATAACACGCTATTCATCACTGGCAGCACTTGTAGCTGTATCTTTAGCGCCCTTATATACATGGCTAATAAAACCACTTTATACTCTTCCCGTTACTTTTATCACGCTGTTAATTATATTTCGTCACCGTACTAATATTATTCGACTATTTAGCGGGGAAGAACCAAAAGTGGGTGCTAAAAAAGCACCCACTGATGAAAACAAAAATATCTAAAATATGAGTCATTAAATCGGCTCAAGGCTATCTATAGGCCAGCGAGGTTTTGTTTTCATATCAAGACTTGCAAACTGACCTGCTTTTAAACGTTGCATTCCTGCATAAGCAATCATTGCACCGTTGTCGGTACAAAATTCAGTACGCGGATAAAACACTTCGCCTTTCATACCTTTCATTACGCGTTCGAGCTGCAGTCGAAGCTGTGTATTCGCACTTACGCCACCGGCGATGACCAAACGCTTAATACCTGTTTGTTTAAGCGCACGCTTACACTTAATAACGAGCGTATCAATAACCGCCGTTTGAAATGCATGCGCTATATCAGCTTTAGTTTGATCGTCGTCGTCATTTTCACGAATCGTGATTGATGCCGCTGTTTTTAAACCACTAAAACTAAAATCAAGACCTGGCTTGTCGGTCATAGGGCGAGGAAAAATAAAGCGCTTCGCAACGCCTTGTTCGGCCATTTTAGCTAAGCGCGGACCACCGGGGTAGTCAAGACCAAGTAACTTAGCCGTTTTATCAAAGGCCTCGCCTGCGGCATCATCAACTGACTCACCTAGTACTTCGTATTGTCCAATACCCGCTACTTTAACCATCATGGTATGACCGCCCGATACAAGCAATGCAATAAACGGAAACTCAGGAATATTTTCTTCAAGCATCGGAGCAAGTAAATGCCCTTCCATATGATGAACAGCAACAGCTGGAATATCCCAACCGTATGCTAATGAACGACCAATAGAAGTACCTACCAATAACGCACCAACTAAACCTGGGCCTGCAGTATATGCAATGCCATCTAAGTCTTCTGGGCCACAACCCGCTTGTGCAAAAGCTGCGTCTATAAGTGGTAGCGTTTTACGAACATGATCGCGCGATGCAAGTTCCGGTACTACACCGCCATAATCAGCGTGTACTTTTACCTGGCTGTATAATTGATGAGCTAACAAGCCTTTTTCGTCATCGTATATTGCAATACCTGTTTCATCACATGACGATTCAATGCCTAAAATTCGCACTGTACTTCTCCTGCCTTTAAAATTTCACTTCGCTGTTTTTATAACGTAAGGCCAATATTTGTTTGGCCATCTTCTAGGGCAAACTTTTTAAGTGCCTTCACGCTATCAGAGGTAATACGCCCCATATTTTCTACAAAATCAATTAGCTCACCTAATACTTCAATTTCGTATTGCATTAATGGATGCTCTCTAACGGCCGTGTTATCTGCAACCTCACCTTCAACCGTCATTTGATATTCAATAAAGCGGGCCACTGTTGCTTGAGATATTTTACTGACACTAATGAACTCTTGCTCATCTTGCGCCATTAAACCATGCATTAAGCTAAGTAAAGACGTTGCAGCATCAATAGCAGGATAAGTACCAAACATATCAAAATCAGCAAGTTCAGGAACATTCGGTTCTATTTTTTCAACTTGTTTTTCGAGATCTATTTTACTTTTAGGCAGTAATATTTTTTCCCAACAAACATTAAGCGAATTACGAAGTAAGGTTTCATCACCAAACCCCGTTGCTTCGCTAAATAAACCGTAATTTGGCAGCATTCGCTCTATTAAAGCACTTGCTACAACAGCTTTTTGTAAATAGTTAAGCTCTCTAATACGCTGAAAATTATTTGCTTTAGTCATTCTTTAACGTCTCACACGACCAACAAAAATCAAATGTTGATCCATTATGCTCATTACAGTTAGGGCATACCCAATCTGGAGCGGATTGTTTTACTTGTTGATAGTTTACCAATATTTGCCGCGCATGGCGCTCTTTTATCGCATAAACCTGCACACTAACTTGTGCTTGATCAAATGGAATTTCTCCCAATGCGCCTTGAAGCATCTCACCTTTTATTTTGCATTCGATGCCACTGGTTTGTATTAAGCCTTTAATAATATTAGCTTCAAGGGTATTTTCGGCTTTATAAATTGTAACCCATTGAAAAGAGCTATCAGTTGAATTTTTATTATTAATATTTTGCAATATTCACCTCATTTATTTTGTGTTGACAATATCCTACGCTAAATTATTAGCATACTAATATGCTGCACTTTTAAGGAATAAACATGACACTTACAACCCCGGGCCTACTTTTCCCGGCCATATCGCTGCTATTACTAGCCTATACAAACCGATTTTTAGTTTTAGCGCAATTAATTAGGGAGTTAAATACGCGCGAGGGTGAATCTATTCGCCCTGTTGTAGTGGCTCAAATCACTAATTTACGTAAACGCATTAAGCTAATTAGAACAATGCAAGTATACGGTGTCGCCTCTTTTTTACTGTGTACATTTTCAATGTTTGCTTTATTTATTGAATTTAATACCACGGGCATTATTTTATTTGGTGTTAGTTTAGCTTGCTTAAGTCTATCGTTATTAACGTCTTTATTTGAAATACATATTTCCTGCGATGCAATTGAAATAGAACTACAAAGCATTGAAAACAAACCATTAAGCAATAGGATTAGTCGGAATTTTGTGAAATGAATTTGTATTTATCGTCCCCCTATTATTTGTCACAAGAATCTTATATGTATGCCCTATTTTGGGGCACACTTTTTTATTATTTAGAACAATCAGACTCTAAGTATCCAACTAACCTACTGACTAAAAATAACTTTATCAAAATAGTCAATTGCAAAAATGTCGATAAAGAGCAATAAACAACTAGTCTTCAATTAAAAAAGTAATACTATTTGGTCGCTTTTTTCTTTAATTAATACTAAAAGGGGGGTATCCTGCTGGAAACATGTATGAACTTGCAAATATATTTCAATATAAAATTTTACTAAACTTTAGAATAAAAATTAATATATTTGATGTCCGCTGTATCTGCGACTTACTTATAAAAAGGGACTATAAAGTGAGATTTGAACAATTAGAGCAATTTGTAGCACTTGGAGTGTTACGTCACTTTAGACAAGCAGCTGAACAAACCCAAATCAGTACTTCAGCGCTAACGCGCAGCATTCAAACACTTGAAAATGAAATGGGATATGAGTTAGTAAAACGCTCAACACGTTCAGTTAAATTAACGCCAGAAGGCGAACTTTTTCTTGAATATGCTAAAACGACTCTATCGGAACTTGAGCTAACGAAAAAACGGATTTTTCAATCAGTAAACGGTAATGCTAACGAAAAGCTGGTTATTGGCTATACCAATAAGGCAAGCAGCATAGTACCTATTTCTTGTGGGCAGTTTTTAGCTCAATATCCACATATAAAAATTGAAATGCAATTACAAGATCAGCAAGAGCTAACACGTAAACTCCAACAAGGAGAAATAGACATAAGTGTATACTCTCAAGCGATTAATAGTATTGGCAGTGATATTCACCTACCTGATCAGCTTGTATTATTTGTTTCAAAAAATCACCCTCTTGCACATAAAAACGATATAAGTAAGCAAAACCTTGATAGCTATCCTATGTTTGGCTGCTTCTCTCAATCGAAACAAGTGCAAACCATGCTTAATGAAGCAATTGATTCTTTAAATAAATCATCAAGTATTAAAGTGGGCAGTATTGATCAAGTAATGGCTGGCGTAGTTAAATCAGATCACTTTGCTATTGCAAGCATTGAACATGCAAATACAATCGCAGAAAACCCTGAACTCGTGCAACTGAAAACAAATAAAGATTTAAACCACGAACAACTCGTTGTACAAACAAGCCAGCAAACCTCTATTACTGAACATGTAGAGCATTTACTATCGCTTATAAAGAAAGCGGGAGCTACATTTAGCTAATCCAATATTTTTAAAAAGTGCGGCGTAATAAACAGTAGCTTTAAATCGCTTTTCGGCTACACTGTCGCACCTTTTTTAAACAGCTGATGTGGATGAACACACTTTTTGGTCCTGATGTCTATTTAGATGATATAGAACGTCAAGGATACACCGTAATTCATAACGCGCTTATTGCCGATTTAGTTAACGATTTAGTTGCAGATTGCCATCGTATAAACCCCCACTTTAGCCTTGCCGGTATTGGTCGATTAAATAACTTACAAATAGATAAAACTATTCGTACTGATAAAACCTATTGGTTTGACGGCAGCTCGCAAGCACAGCTTACTTATCAAGCAATAATGCAAAGTATAAAAACCACGTTAAATCGTAGCTTTTTTATGGGGCTATTTGATTACGAATGTCATTATGCAAAATATACACAGGGGGACTTTTACAAAAAGCACTTAGATGCATTTAAAGGTCGATCTAATCGTGTATTTACAACGGTGCTTTATTTAAATACGCCAGAGCAAGGTGGCGAACTTGTTATTTATAAACCTAAAAGTAAAGAAGTAGAAATAACCATTAAACCAACGGCTGGCACATTGGTTATGTTTGAAAGCGAACGTTTTGCTCATGAAGTGCTTCCAGCGGTTGACGAACGCTATTCTATTGCTGGATGGTTTAGAAAAAACGCCTCTATTAGCGGTATTATTGATCCGCCCCGATAGCTCTAAATAACTCATTTTAACAGCCTTAACTAAGGCTTTAAAATGCTATTGGGTATGAAAGTAATAACCCTATAAAGATAGCCAAACCCACATAATGGTTATTTAAAAACGCTTTAAAGCAGGCATCTCTTTCACGTTTATGAATAAGCGTTTGTTGATATGCCAATAAACCAGCTGCTACACCCAAACCAACGCCAAACGCGACACTTAAATGATTACTTATACCAATAAACGCAACCAGCGCTATAAATACAGCATTAAGTAAAAAGATTATGTGGCGGTCGAATTTACCAAATAAAATAGCGGTTGATTTTACCCCTATTTTTAAATCGTCATCTCTATCAACCATCGCATACATAGTGTCATAAGCGACTGTCCAGCAAATGTTGGCTATAAATAATAACCATGCCTGCTGCGGTAATGCATTTATTGAAGCCATATACGCCATTGGAATAGCCCAACCAAATGCAGCCCCTAAAACAACTTGTGGTAATTGTGTATAGCGTTTCATAAAAGGGTAGCAAAAGGCTAAAGCCAAAGCCCCAAAAGAAAGCAAAATAGTATTAACGCTAAGCATTAATACTAAAATAAACGCAATAACTATGAGCAGTAAAAATAGGCTAAGTGCTTCACCACTACTAACCCGCCCTGAAGCTAGCGGCCGCTGAGCAGTGCGTTTTACAGAGCCGTCTATTTTTCTATCTGCAAAATCATTAATTACGCATCCTGCACTTCGCATAACAACAACGCCCAGCGTAAATATAATAAAGTTGAGTAAGCTCGGCATCCCACTATTAGCAAGCCATAAGGCCCAGTATGTTGGCCAAAGTAATAACAAGGTACCAATGGGCTTATCTATACGCATTAGCTGTATATAGTAAGAAATATGTTTTGGCTTTAAAACGGCTAATTTCATGAGTATAAATATGCTCCTGGTAAAAACACTTCACACACTAAAAATTTATATTCTCGTAGCGAAAACACACTTCGACGACCGAGTAAGTTTTGTTTAGATAAATTTAATTGAGACACCAACTGCTGCAATGAATGCTCGCTGTTAAAACATGCTATTTCTATATCAGTACGCACTAATTGAGAGTCTTGAAAAATAACATCACCAAGAGGTCGATTTCCCATGTTAAGCAGAGGATTATGCGATTTATTTTGTCGTTTATTGTCGGGTAGCCAACTTTGTGCGTAGACCATTGGCTTATCATCACATAACAAAATCACTTCTCTATTTAGTGCCGATACTGCTGTGCAACTAAGTAATTTTTGTTGCTCAACCGATAAATCAAACGTTTGCTCACTAAGTACTTTTACAGAGAAGTTTTGCGATCGACTTTTTAATTTAGCCGTTAATGAATGAGGCTCAAATAGCCAATCACGCTCAGTCGCTGTTAAGCCGCTTACTTGTGAAGTATGTTGCCAGTTGGCAGACAAAGAAATAGGGAAAGTAGTCACAATTGCTCAATTAAATAAAAACCGGAGCAATAATAACATTGCCAATGCATTTGAAAAAGTGATGATTTACTGCCATAAATAACTAAGATAAATAACTGCTTGGCGCTGTTTATTACACACCATTGGGTATAAACTATTTACAACAGGTTTTTAGAAACGCTTTAAATATGAAAAAAATAGTATACGCAGGTCTTTTTACATTCTTTGTAAGCGTTATAAGCTTTACAGCTCGAGCTGAATCCACAGTTGGTTATTTTGGTTTTGAGCCAGATATAATTACTAACTATATTGGTCCATCAAGTAAAAAAATGGGCTATGTGCGCGTAACTATAGATTTAATGCTTAATGACACTTCAGATATTGCAATAGTAGAGCACCACACCCCTTTACTGCGCGATGCCTTAGTAGAAATATTTTCAAAAGAGTCTGAAGAGAAAATAAAATCACTTACTGGTCGAGAAGAAATACGTGCAAAGTGCGCCGTAAAACTAAAAAGCCTGTTAAAAGAAGAAACAGGACAAGAGATCATCCGTGAAGTCTTGTTCACTAAATATTTATATCATTAGTATTTAACGGTTAACGATTTGCGTTAAATATTTTGGCGGTATAGGCAAAAGCCATACCGCTAACTAATCCACCTAAGTGCGCCCAATTAGCCATGCCAACAAATAATACATCTGCAAAACCTAGCACCAGCCAAATCAACATAAAACCAACAATAGCCGTACTAACTAGCGCAGGTTTATTAGGGTTTAAAAAACTATGAATCCAACAAAAACCTAGTAACCCATACACCACACCGCTTAGGCCGCCAAAATTCGGGCCAACCATTAAATATTGTGCCCAATTACTAATAAGTGCAGTCACTAAAAACAAGCCTATTAAGCTTAGTTTTCCGCATTGTTTTTCGATATTGTCACCAAGCGACATCCACCAAATTAAATTAAACACTATATGCATCGCGCTAAAATGTACGAGGGCGGGCGTTAACCAACTTAAAGGCTGCGTAGGTTTAAACTGCATCATGGTGTAAATGGTCTCAAAACCACCTAGTAAAAAAGCAAAATAAATTATAACGCTTACAATACTTACAGTTTGATTTAACCAGCTGAGCGCTTTAAATCGCGCCATAAGATTAAGTGATTGCCCTTGATATTTAAGCGGCGACTGTGTGCTGCCTACATCCCAAGATGCTTGCTGGTATTTTTCATGATTAGGATTTTGTGTAAACTCAACCCATAAAGGCTGAACTTGATGAAAGTCCTCCTCAGCCACACTAATGACGACATTACTACCATCTGCTGAGTGTACCTTTGCATCTAGGCCTTGGCTTTTTAAATAGTCTATAAAGCCCTGTGCTGCGCGCGGGTTATTTAAACTACCAAGCTCTATCATCGCTCTACTTTCTCGCTGTAAGCCGCTTCCCAAGCAGTAAAGCCCCCATCCATGCTGTAAACATCTTCAAAACCTTGCTCAACTAAATAACTAGCAGCGCCTTGAGAGCTCATACCGTGATAACACACAATAATAATTGGTTGATCGAATTCTTTTTCCATCATAAATTGTGCAATATTACCGTTAGAAAGTGCTTCTGAGCCTGGAATACGACCAGCTTGATACGAATTTGGATCGCGAATATCTGCAATTACAACGTCTTCTTTATCTAGAAGTTCTAACGTTTGCGCTATAGAAATGTGTTTAAATGCCATTGAAGTCTCTTTAATTAATAGTATAAAAAAGGCGGCTAAAGCCGCCCTTCTTGTAATTTAGTTAGGAACTAATCCCAGTTTAAAATTACTTTACCTGACTGACCTGAAATCATCATATCAAAGCCAGCTTGGAAGTCATCCACAGAATACTGATGTGTAATGATTGGGTTCAAATCAAGACCAGATTGAATCAAGCTTGCCATTTTGTACCACGTTTCGAACATTTCGCGACCGTAAATACCTTTAATCACTAAACCTTTAAAAATAACTTGGTTCCAATCAACCGCCATATCAGATGGTGGAATACCTAGCATGGCAATTTTACCGCCGTGGTTCATGTTATTAAGCATTGAATTAAAAGCGCTTGGCACACCTGACATCTCGAGACCAATATCAAAGCCCTCTGTCATACCTAGCTCTTTTATTACATCTTCAAGCTTTTCGCTTGCCACGTTTACCGCGCGAGATGCACCCATTTTACGTGCTAAATCTAAGCGGTATTCATTCACGTCGGTAATAACGACGTGACGAGCTCCAACATGTTTTGCTACAGCTGCTGCCATAATACCAATTGGGCCTGCACCAGTAATAAGCACATCTTCGCCAACTAAGTCGAACGATAATGCGGTATGAACTGCATTGCCAAACGGGTCAAAAATAGAAGCCAGTTCGTCAGAAATGTTATCTGGAATTTTAAATGCATTAAATGCAGGAATAACTAAATACTCTGCAAATGCACCTTCACGGTTTACACCTACGCCTGTTGTATTTCGGCATAAATGTACACGCCCAGCACGACAGTTACGACAGTGCCCACACGTAATATGACCTTCACCCGATACGCGGTCGCCTACTTTAAAGCCACGAACTTCCTGGCCCATATCAACGACTTCACCAACATATTCGTGACCAACAACCATAGGAGTAGGAATCGTTTTACTTGCCCATTCATCCCATTTGTAAATATGTACGTCGGTACCACAAATAGCTGTTTTACGAATTTTAATTAGTAAGTCGTTATGACCGACTTCTGGCTTTGGTGCATCTGTCATCCAAATGCCCGGTTCTGCTTTTAATTTAGATAATGCTTTCATAGTCCACACTCAACTAAAAAACCGAAGCAAGGCTTCGGCTTAAAATAAAATTAAATAACGCCCATTTCTTTACCAATGCGGGTAAATGCATCAATAGCAATATCGAGTTGCTCAATACTATGCGCCGCTGAAATTTGTGTACGAATACGCGCTTGCCCTTTTGGTACTACAGGGAATGAAAAACCAGTGACGTAAATACCTTCAACAAGTAACTTATCAGCCATTAACGAGGCTACTTTTGCATCTCCCAGCATTACTGGGATGATTGCATGATCTTTACCTGCACACGTAAAACCAACAGCTTCCATTTGCTCACGGAAATATTTAGCATTTGACCAAAGTTTAGCGCGAAGCTCGCCGCCATTTTCTAGCATTTCAAGTACTTTAATTGATGCAGTAACAATTGAAGGTGCTAATGAGTTTGAGAATAAGTATGGGCGTGAGCGCTGACGTAACCATTCAACAATTTCTTTTTTACCTGATGTATAACCACCTGATGCACCGCCTAGCGCTTTACCTAATGTACCGGTAATAATATCTACACGGTCTAATACATTACAGTACTCTGGTGTACCTTTACCGTTTTCGCCAACAAAGCCAACAGCATGAGAGTCATCAACCATTACAAGTGCATCGTATTTATCAGCTAGGTCGCACACAGCTTCTAAATTACAAATAACGCCGTCCATAGAAAACACGCCATCAGTAGCTATTAACTTCGTTTTGGCACCTGCTTCATCGGCAGCAATAAGTTGCTTTTCCAGATCAGCCATGTCGTTATTTGCATAACGAAAACGCTTAGCTTTACACAAACGTACACCATCAATAATTGATGCATGGTTTAATGAATCAGAAATAATAGCGTCTTCTGCGCCTAAAATGGTTTCAAACAAGCCTGTGTTTGCATCAAAACATGAAGAATATAAAATCGTATCTTCTGTTTCTAAAAACTCACTGATTTTTTTCTCTAGTGTTTTATGAATATCTTGCGTACCACAAATAAAACGAACAGACGCAACACCAAAACCATGATTATTTAAACCGTTTTGCGCAGCTTCAATTAGCTCTGGGCTATTAGCTAAACCTAAGTAGTTATTAGCACAAAAGTTGATTACTTTACCTGACGCAACTTCGATTTGAGCTTGCTGCTGAGATTTAATAATACGTTCGCTTTTATACAAACCTTCGGTTTTTACGTCTTCAATTTGCTGTTGTAACTGGCTAAAAAAAGCAGATGCTCTCATCTAAGTTCTCCATATATTTGAACGGGTAAACAATCACATTTAAACGACTGTTTATTATGAGGGGTATTGTAAAAGTTTAATGGGAAAAATGCACGGTTTGCAGTTCGTCGTAAACACCCTAGACTGGAAGTAATTCCTGCCAGTTTACAGGCTAATCTGTTTAGTTTATTTATGTATTTAAAAGTGCAGGTAAACTGTTTATAGAATCGATAATTAAATCAGCCTCTTGCTTAGCGTTTTCGTCAAAGCTTTGACCCGAACGCACTAAAACGCGGGTCGTAATGCCCGCTTTTTTCGCAGCCTGCATATCACTGAGTTTATCGCCCACCATAATACTGCAAGCAGGGTCGATGTTATGCTCTTGTATGCCTTGCAATAACATACCTGGCGCAGGCTTTCTGCAACTGCACTCTTTCAAATATTCAGGGTGCGCTTTTTTAGGGTGATGAGGGCAAAAGTACACATCGGCAACTTCAATACTGTGATCACTAAATTGGGCTTTCATCCATTGCGTTAGTGCTAAAAAATCAGCTTCGGTGTAATAACCTCGGCCAATTCCAGATTGATTAGTAACGATTATGATTTTATAGCCCGCATCATAAAATGCTTTACAGGCGTTAAAAACACCGTCAATAAATTCAAATTTATCGCTTTGATACACATAACCATGGTCAACGTTTACCACGCCATCTCGATCTAAAAAAAGCGCTTTATTTTTTTGTTGTACATTCATTGCAAAGACTCTTTTTGTACAACATGGTCAAACATTGCTTTTACATCATCAACCGTAATTTGGCTCATTAAATCATCGCCTTTTACGCGCGTCCCCCACGGTACTTGCTTAGCTGTTTTACCTGTTTGCTTAAGCAAATTTTGGTGGTAAACCTCAACCACGTAATCTTGATATAAATAAGGGCCTGTTCGTGCTGGGTTTGAATGTGCATATAAACCAATAACCGGCGTACCAACCGTTACCGCCATATGTGCAGGGCCTGTATCGGGCGCGAGCACTAAACTGCCACGCTTTAACACGCACAGCAATTCTTTGAGTTTCGTTTTACCCACTAAATTTAAAATAGGTGTTTTGCTATACTCAATAATGCTATTTGCTAGGTTAATTTCAAGTTCTGTTGGACCACCCGTCAATACAACTTTAAAGCCTTGCTCATTTGCATAATCAGCCAATGCGGCATAACGATCAGCGAGCCAATTGCGCTGTGCTTTACTTGCTGCTGGCGATATTACTAACAGTTTATTAGTTAGGTACTCTGGTGTTAGTAGTTCATCGGCAACCGCTTGGTCTTGCTCTGTATATGGCATGTCCCAACTCGGTTTATAATCAGCTACACCTATGGCTTTTGCAAAACCTTTAAAGCCTTCAAGCACATGCGCCTGAGCTTCTGGGGCTATTCGTTTATTAATAAACAAGCTGTGCAATTCTTTTGAACGTGCCCAATCGAACCCTATTTTTACTTTTGCAGGAATACAATGCGCTACAAATCCAGCCCTTAATGCAACTTGCATGTTAAGTAGTACATCAAACTGTTGACCTTTAAAGCGTTGCTTTAAGCTTTTAAGTGCTGCTTTACCTTGTTTTTTATCAAATACCACCAGCTCAACACCCGGTAAGTCGGCAAGTAACATCGCTTCTATTTTACCAATAACCCACGTGATTTTTGCATTTGGGTGTGCTTTTTGAATGGCTTGTACAGCACTCACACCATGACATACGTCACCAATGGCTGAGAGTCTTAATATACAAATAGATGAATAGTTAGGAGCTTGAGTCACACATTCCCTTAGGTATTAAATACAAAAGCCGATCTTAAATTATAATCACGCTATTGCAAGCACTTATCCTCAGCTTTAAAACGCGCTAATATAGGCACATTATTTAGCAATTACGCAGAGCTATGTTTAAACAACACATGCAAGGCAATCACACTGTATTAAGCCACCCTAAATACACGAGCCAAATTACCCTCGATTGGTTTGATGCAAATTATTGGCAACAACAAAATAAAATTGTGGGTGCCAAAAAGGGCCGAGCAACTGCGTGGTTTTTTAAACAAGACGAATTAACAGCCGTACTTAGGCATTATTGGCGCGGAGGCTTAGTGGGTAAATTGCTAAGCGATCAATATTTATATCCAGGGCTTGAACAAACCCGTGTGTATAAAGAGTTTAGCTTAATGAGTAAGCTTATAGAGCTTGGTTTAAACGTACCAACCCCTATTGCAGCTAAAGTAACGCGTAGCGGATTAATTTACCGTGGTGATATTATTACCGAGGCTGTTAAAGGCGCTAAAAGTGTACTCGACATATTAATTGAACGCCCATTGACCGAAGATGAGTTGGAGCGCATAGCTAAAACAATCGCGCTATTTCATTCAAAAGGCGTGTATCACGCCGATTTAAACATTAATAACATTTTGTTTGATGATACTGGTGATGTGTATATTATCGACTTTGATAGAGGTGAAATAAGAGCGCCTAACCCACAATGGCAACAAAGTAATATGGCACGTCTTGAGCGCTCGTTTTTAAAAGAACAGGGTCGAAATAATGTATTTAATTGGCAAGTGAGTGACTTTCAAACTCTACACAGCAACTACCTTAAAGCACTCGCTAATATAAGTTAACTTAATCAGCCAAGGCTAAATACTGCAGAGCGACCTGCTCTGCCTGTACTTGTTTTAGAATTTCAGCGTTTTCTAGATTAGGTTTGTCAGCTAATACCTGCTTAACTGCATTGGCTAATGCCTCACTTTGTCCAGCAGGTACTAAATATTTACTTAGCTCGCCTGTTAATATCTCGCTTGGGCCAAATGTGCAATTAGTGCTAACTACCGGAGTACCCACCGCTAAAGCTTCAATTAATACCGTTGGAAGTCCTTCAAAATCAGAACTCAACACTAAAGCTTTGGCCTGCTTAATCCAGTTATAAGGGTTTTGTTGAAACCCTGGCACTACTAGCTGTTTTTCTATGCCGTACTCCTGTGCAAGCTTTAGCGCTTTTGCGGGTTTATTACATAAAAGGACTAACTTGTATTTTTTATCAAGCTTTGCAAATGCTGAAAATAATATATCGTGGCGTTTTTGCTTGGCGAGTCTTCCTACATGAATCAAGTAAGGCTCATTGGGAATATTGTTATTTTGCTCATTTTCTTGTTGTTTTATCTTGTCAAAATCGAACGGGTTATAAATAGTCGCAATTGCACTTGGGTCAATTAAATTCCCTTGTGTTATTTCTTTTTCAACCCCCTTTGAGACACAAATAAGTGACTTACCATTTAAATTTTGCTTACTTTTTTTAAGATATAAATATGAAAATGGACCTAACTTTTTTTGACGAGCAAGTTCTGCATTAACAGAATTATGAATAACAAAATGAACATTTTTGATATTACTACGCGCGAGCAAGTTATTACTTCTATCAAGATTAGAAAGCACTAAATCAATATTGCCAATCTCGCTCTGTTTTTTTTTAACCAAGTTTGTAGTGTTAAAATGCTATTTTTACGTTGCCAAAACCTATCGACTTTAGATGCTCTATCAGTAAATAAACTATCAACATTAACTATATCAGGAATATCATATTCAACACTGCTAGCAAGAGATAAAATAGTGATATTGTGATGTAGTTTCGCCATTTTTTTCAGCCAAAGTAAGCATTACTTTCTCAGCTCTTCCCCCACTAATGAATCTATTACATTAACAATATTTATTAACCTTCTTCTGCAAGCATACTTTTTATGCCATTAATGATTACATCGTAACTATTTGAATTATCAAACCGGTTGTAGTTATCAATAAGCTCACTATAAAAAGGTTCGGTAATAACTTGGGCTATTTTTGTAGTGATTTCATCTATATCAAGATTTGTTTTAATTACAACACCCGTATTAACACAGTGATCCAAACGTGTATTTTGATCTTTAGAAATTGCACATGCAACAATAGGTGTTTTAACGGCGATTGCTTGTAGTAGGGTATCGCCGCCACTTAGTAATGCGATTTTAGCTTGGCTCATTAATGCCAAAAAATCAGTGCTTTGCAAGCTTGTTAAACAAATTAGCTCATCACTTTTGGGAATGATTTTATTATAATTTGGACCAAAAACAACAACGCCTTTTAAGCCTGTGAGTTTAGTTATTTTAAGTGCAGCTTCAAAATATACATCAGCGCAGTTTAGGTTATTTACACTATGGCCGCCTGAGCCAGCATTTACAATAAAATAGCCTTCAGGTACTAAGTTATAGCGATTTAAAACATCACGTTTTTGCGCGCAAGAGGCAAATGTAACAAAAGGACCTACATTGCGAGGATGTGCCAAAGAAAACATGTCTAGCTTAGTAGTTTCTGTCCATGTAAGTGGTTCAATACAGTAATCGGGTTGAACCACCCAATGTGCATCAATTAAATTTACCCTATTAAGCTTTAAGCCTTTGGCACGTTTTTTAGCATGCTGAGATATAAATACTACCTTGGCCCCAACTTTTTTAGCTGCTTTCATGTGGCCCGCGCGCCCTGCACAATCGAAAACAACGACATCAGGTTTAAATTGCGCTATAAAATCGCAAACAGAATCTAGCTCTTTAGTTGCTGAGTGTTCGAGCAGTGTAGCTTTAAAAGGACAAGTTTTAGCATAAGGAGTATGCTTATTTAATATAAAATGAATATCGAGAGAATCAGCAACTTCTGCCTGTAAACTTTGAGCTAACAACAACGAGCGCATATACTCACCAATGCCTTCTGGCGATGATACTGGAATAAATAAAAGTCGTTTGTTGCTCATTGCATTCTCAATTTCCTATTTGAGCAGTAGTATATCAATCAGATACTTCATGCGATAGACAGGTTACATTTTTATGCATTAAATTAACGCCAAAAAATTGATTATTTACTGCATTCCACCGCTTTGATTGATAAACTTAGCCACAATATAAATCACAAGGATCTGAACTTTGCGAAACAGAATTTTTCTTCTCTCTACTCTTTTTTGCGCAGTAAGCGCATCAGTAAATGCTGAACCCTGGGTAAAGCCTGATGATTACGGTCTAAGAGCTGATATTCAACAATTAGCTGATGCGGGTGTTATTTTAGCACCTGTAACCACATACCCGCTTATGTGGAAGAGTTTTATAAGTGATGTTGAAAGCATGCCGCTGGAGCAATTATCTCCAAGCTTGCAAGATGCTTTATTACGCGTTAAACATCGATATAAATCAGAAAATAGTAGTTCGCATAGTTTTCAATTATCAGCATTTTCAGCGACAGACCCGATTGTAGCAACGAGCTTTGGCGCCACCGAGACTCAAGAAACCGAACTTTCTGCTGCTTATTCCTATTTAGGTGATAACTTTGCGGCTAAAATAGCTGTAAATTATCTTAAAGATGGTAAAAAATGTTTAGTTGATGGGAAAACGACTGACGATATAGCCACTGATGAGCAAGCTTTAACTGATTGTAACGATACCTCATTTGATGACAGCTACTTAGCATACCGCTTAGGTAATTGGATTTTTAGAGCCGGTGCAGTTGAGCAGTTTTGGGGCCCAGGTGTTGATAACAGCTTAATAATGTCTGGTAATGCAAAACCACTCCCTGCGTTGAGTGTTACTCGAGAAAAAAGTACCGCTTTTGAAACACCGTGGTTAAGTTGGATTGGTCAATGGAACTTTACAGCACAAATGGCTAAACTTGAGTCTACGCGAGTTATTCCTGATGCGTTATTGTGGAGCACTCGTGTTAATTTTCGCCCTATTCAACAGTTAGAAATTGCACTTAGCTGGTCTGCACAATGGGCCGGTGACGGTCAGCCTAGTTCAGCCGGTGATTTTATTGATTTAGTTACGGGTGGCGGAGAGTGTGTAGGTAATGCTGAGCAATGTCAAAAAGAAGGAGAAACTCGCTTAGGTAATCAACTTGCGGGTATAGATATACGTTGGTCAGATACTTTATTTAATCAACCATATGCAGTCTATGCCAGCACCATAGGCGAGGATACTAGTGGCGGTATAAAACCAGTTGACAGAGCCTATTTGTATGGTGTGCAAACTACACAACGAATATACGATCAAAGCGTATTAATAAATGTAGAGTACATAGATACAGGTGTTTCATGTTCAGCAGAGTCTACAAATGAAAATTGCTACTATGAGCACTCAGATTACAAATCGGGTTATCGTTACCACGGCCGTACAATTGGTTCAACTTATGATAACGATGCCCAATCAGTTGTTTTAACTTTATTAGGCCAGCTGTCGAATGGTAATGATTGGCAGGTAAAACTGCGCAGTGTTGATTATAATAGTGACAATCGCGATCGTTATACTAACAATCCTGACTTAGGAAATACCATCACTAAAACAGGGTTTAACTCTAAGCAATTAGAACTGCGTTACAGAATGCTTTCTATGGGAGGGCGCGTCACTTTAGGTGCTTTTGCATCTAACAACGACGGTGCTGAAAACGATACTTCTGCGTTTGCTAAGTACGAATATAACTTTTAATACGTTACTTTTAATAAAGTAACGTATTAAAAGTAAGAAAGGGATGAAAACAGTGTTTTCATCCCTTTTTTGTATTTTTTAGCAAACTAAATCAGTAATTACTGTTTAATTTTACTAATTACTTTTGATGTTGAACATCCATCTAAAAATTCAAGCACTTCAACTTTTCCGCCATGGCGAAGTACATGCTCAGCACCCGCTATTTGCTCTACGGTGTAGTCGCCACCCTTAACTAAAATATCTGGGCTTATTTGCTCAATTAATTTAGCGGGAGTATCGTTTTCATCTAAGCTGCCAAACGGAATAACCCAATCAACTGATGAAAGTGCGCTAAGTACCATTGCACGCTCATCTAGCGGGTTAATAGGACGATCTGCTCCCTTTAAGCGCGTAATAGATTCATCGTTATTTAATCCAACAACGAGTCTATCGCCTCGGGCTTTAGCTTGTGCTAAATAACGCACATGCCCAGCATGTAAAATATCAAAACAGCCATTAGTAAATACAATTGTTTCGCCGTTTTGTTTTGCAAATTCAATATGCTGAAGTACATCATCAAATGGTGTTTGGTAATGCTCACCATTAGTATGTAAATATTGACCAAGCTTACGACTTAACTCTTCTGGCGAAACTGTAGCTGCGCCAAATTTACTAACCGCTATACCTGCCGCTAAATTAGCAATTTCGACTGCATCTTTAGGTTCCATGCCCGCACCAAGCATAACGGCTAATGTAGCTATAACCGTATCACCGGCCCCAGTCACATCACTTACTTCAAGTTCTTGTGCTGCAAAATCAAACTTTTCATCTGCATTAATTAACGACATACCTTGCTCAGAACGCGTAAGTAACATGGCTTTAATGCCATTTTTGCTAATTAAATCACGCGCACTTGCTGCTAAAGCTTCTTCTGAATCGGTTTGACCACCCGCTAACTTAAACTCATGTAAATTAGGCGTAATGTAATCAGCACCTTCATATAAATGTAAATCTGGCGATTTAGGGTCGATTAAAACCGTTTTTCCGGCGCTCTTAGCAAGGCTTACCATCTCTTTAATTAAGCTTAAAGATCCTTTGCTGTAATCAGAGAACACAATAAAATCGTATTCATCAAGTACAAGCTCTAAGCGGTTTAATAAAAGTTGGCTATGTTGCTCGGTAAATGTTTCCTCTAAATCAAGGCGAACCAGTTGTTGGTGGCGGCTAATAACACGCATTTTTGAAATAGTCGGTAAATCACATACACTGACTAATTGTGAACTTATTTTTTCACCTTTTAGAATAGTCTCTAAAATCTGCCCGCTTTCGTCTTCACCAATTAAGCCCAGTAAGCCAACTTTTGCATCTAACCGCGCTATATTTTTTGCAACGTTAGCTGCGCCGCCCGCTTTGTCTTCAAATTTACTTACTTTAACAACCGGTACTGGCGCTTCAGGCGAAATTCGACCTGTATCACCATACCAATAACGGTCTAGCATTACGTCGCCAACAACTAATATTCGTGCCGCTGATAAGTTTTTTAATAACGATAAATCCATTACTGCTGCTCCGCAACAACCATATCCATGGCTTCACATAACCAGTGACCTATAAACATGTGAGCTTCTTGAATACGTGCTGTTTCGTCATTTTTTATAATGATAGGTAACTTAGCAATATCTTTTACTTTACCGCCATCACGTCCAGTTAATGCCACTGTAAAAGCGCCTAGTTTATTTGCAGCTTCTAATGCTAAATTAATATTATTACTAGTACCTGATGTGGTTAAACCAATCACTAAATCTTCTGGCTTACATAGCGCTTGAACTTGGCGTTCAAACACCGTATCAAAGTGATAATCGTTACTGTGTGCTGTTAAAATTGATGTATCTGTAGTCAATGCCATTGAGGCAAGCGGACCACGTTCTAATTTATAACGCACTACAAATTCTGCTGCTAAATGCTGCGCATCGGCTGCACTACCGCCGTTACCAAACCAAACAATCTTGCCACCAGCTTGTAATGCACTGTGGCATGCTTCTAACAGTTGCATAGATTCTTGATGATAAGCTTCCATCGTTTCAAATAATGCTTGATGACGGTTTAATGTTTCAACGTAGCTAGTTGCCACTGAATCGATAATTGACATGAAAAATTCCTCTAGGAACTGAAATAGCAGGGAAAAATTAAATCCATTATTCCATAATTTTATTTAATTGTGTGCATTTTATCGGATTATAACTGAACCCTGACCATATTTTATTGCGAGTATGTTTAGAAAACGGCTATTTCACGGTAAACTAACGCCACTTCCCTTAAAGAAAGATCAGTATGGCACGCATTTTTTACTCATTAGCATTAATTTTTATTAGCCCACTGATTGTATTTTATCTCTATATTTTACGAGGTAAAAAAAACCAAGGTTATCGTGCACACTTTAAAGAGCGCTTTGGGTTTGTCAGTAAG
Source organism: Pseudoalteromonas sp. SWYJZ12 (assembly GCF_015864395.1). NCBI lineage: Bacteria > Pseudomonadati > Pseudomonadota > Gammaproteobacteria > Alteromonadales > Pseudoalteromonadaceae > Pseudoalteromonas > Pseudoalteromonas sp. SWYJZ12. The sequence goes on along the minus strand of NZ_JADYXH010000011.1, from coordinate 14,925 downwards.
TCTTTATTTACGACTAAAACCAAACCTTTAGTTTTTCATTGTGCTTCTGTTGGTGAGGTACTAGCCGCAACGCCGCTTATTAAAGCTCTTCAAAAAGCGCATCCAAATTTAAATATACTTATAACCTGTAATACTCCAACAGGCAGAGAGCAAATACTTAACCAGTTTAAAAATACTGTGGCGTGTAGCTACTTACCAATCGATTTTCCGTTTGCGACAGCCCGATTTTTAAAGCGTATAAAGCCACAAGCATTGTGTATTTTAGAAACAGAGCTATGGCCAAATTTAATGGCGATAAGCCACAAAAAAAACATACCAGTGCTTGTCATCAATGCAAGACTCTCAGAGAAATCGCAGCAGGGCTATCAAAAGGTCGCTAAATTAACGCATATTATTATGCGCTCAATTACGGTACTTGCGAGTCACAATAAAACAGATGCTAAACGTTTTATTGAACTTGGTCTTGAAGCTTCAAAAAGCCATGTAACAGGCTCTATAAAATTTGATATAACACCAAGTGACGAGCAATTAGCCAAAGTACTCAACCTTAAACAGCTTTATAACAGTAATGAAGACAATAACGATGAACGCTTCGTATGGGTAGCAGGCTCAACACATCCTGTAGAGCATGAATTAGTACTTGCGGCTCACCAACAGTTACTAAAAAAGCAACCGAACGCATTACTTATAATTGCCCCGCGCCATCCAGAGCAGTTTGACAAAGTGGCAGAGCTTTTAACGCAAAGCCCACTTAGTTTTAGCCGTCGTAGCCAAAATAACTACAACAATGAACAAGTACTCCTTGCTGATACGCTTGGTGAATTACAGTGTTTATATGGCGCTGCAAATGTGAGCTTTATTGGTGGCAGCTTAATACGTAGAGGTGGACATAACCCATTAGAATCAGCTGCGTTTTCAGTAGGTGTAATAACAGGCCCACACACATATAATTTTGATCATGTGTACCCCGAGCTAATAAAGCTTAAAGGCGCTGTAGTAGTTGATAGCAACGACGAATTAGCAAAGCAGCTCATAACGTTTAGCCAAAACACAAAAGCGTGCCAAACCTTAGGTATTAAAGCTGCGCAATGCGTAACTAAAAACCAAGGTGCTATACAAAAAACACTTACCATTATTAATCAATATTTAGAGCCAAAACCGTGACCAACATAGCTATAAGCCAAACCCGTGAATGGGTGTCATCTGTTATTGTTAAATATAATTTTTGCCCATTTGCTCGAAAAGAAGTAGAAAACAACTGTATTCATTACATAGTAAGCCCTGCAGCAACTATGGATGATGCCGTAATGGATATGCTTGAGCAATGTGTTGAGCTTGACCGCGAACCAGAGCGCGAAACAACCCTTATCATGTTTGACAACGGCTTTAGTGATTTTGAAGACTTTTTAGACTTGGTCGATTTAGCTAATGCACTTTTAGTCGCGCAGGGGTTTGAAGGGAAGTATCAAATTGCTAACTTTCATCCTGATTACGTATTTGCCGACAGCGATGAAACTGATGCCGCAAATTACACAAATAGAGCGCCCTTTCCTACTTTGCATTTAATTCGCGAAGCAAGTATGAGCGAAGCACTTGATAGTTATAACGAGCCCGAATCTATTCCAGAGCACAATATAAACCTAGCAAGGCGTAAGGGTATTGATTTTTGGCAGCAGTTACTTGAAGGCTGTAAAAAACCGAGCGCTTAAATGCTCGGTTTTATTTTGGTTTGTACAAAACTTTGTGCAAAACTTTTTACAAAACAAGGCAATAACTAACGCTTATTTTTTAACCCAGTTACCATTTACTTCAACGTAATGACCACTTTGGGTTTTTTCAATTGTTTTAGCGGCAGCAAGCGCTTCTACTTGTGAAAGTGACAAGTTATTCTTTTTAGCCAGCTTTAGGTACTGCGCTTTACGCTTTGCATTTATGTCATCAACAACTGCTTTTGCTTCTGCGTTTTGTACAACAAGTCCTAAATAACCAGAGCTATCTTCACCTACAAAACCTTGGTTTTTAGCATCATCAAGGCTAATAGCCCACGCAGAGAACGACATACATACTGCACTAACTAACGTAATAATATTTAATTTTTTCTTCGTATTCATGTTTTAGCTCCTTAAAATAACTCACTGTCGTCACTAAACAAACTGTCGAGTTCTTTATCTACTTTTACGCGAATTTCGTGATCGACCTTCACATTTAAATTAATAGTAATGGGCTCTTTAGCAGACACCTCAACACGGTGCGTGCAGGCACTTAGTGCACTAATAGCACCTAGCGCGAGCAGTACTTTTATCAATAACGACTGTCTCATTATTAGTTTCCTTTTTGTGAGTATTGTTGCTCAACTTTTTGTGTAATTTCGTCACTTAAACGCAGTGCGCGTAAAAGTGTAAATACGTTTTCTTCGTGGTTATAATTAAAGTTAACCTGCTGCTGCTCTTGTTTATTATAGCCTTGTAAATTAACCCCAAGCTTTAACCAGCCATCGTTTTTTAATGCCACACTGCTATTAAGTTTTTGAATATCTAAATTAGTTAATAGCCCTAATACAGGTTGCAACTCTTGCTGTTGCTGCATTACTGAATCAAACGCGGCATTATTGGTGATTTTTAAATTACCTGTTCCTTGGCTAAATAAACTACCGTCAATTATTTCAATTTTTCCACTATCAAAATGGACAGGTAAAGACCCCGCCAAGCGTCCCGTTAATACAATGCCCGACTTATCGTCGAGTGTAACGAGTTTACTTGCATCAATATTTTCAAACTTAACATTGGCAACTTGGTTTGGCTTCCCTATTGTGTAGGTATCTAACGAAAATTCGCCACCAAACACACTTCCCTTTACATCATTTATAAGCGCGGTATTGTTACTCACTTGCCATTGCCCTTTAATCGCTTTAACTACAGCACCGGCTCTAAATTCATTTAAATTAAAGGTAGTTGGTTTTACATTAAGCTTACCTGAATTATATTCTCCACTAAACATGCTATTTAAATCACTCGCAAGGTAATCGTTATACAGTGCACTTGTATGACTAATTCCCATATTGAACGATGCACTTTGTAAGTTTACATCGCCACTAATATAGCCATTAAATTCGCCCTTAGTTAGCTGTGCAAGTGGCTCAAATTGCCTAATAAACGCATTTAACGGCAGCGTACTTTGTTCAGGAATAATGACTTCAAACGGATGAGCTTGCGACGACATATGATGATTTACAACTAACTCAACATCGTTTATAAATGCGTGATGCGTGGCTTTTAGTGCACGGCTTTGCAAGCCTGTAGACTCTACTTTTATATTATTAAGTTTTATGTCAGGGCTATTAACAGCCTTTATATTGGTTTTTGCTGTTAGATCAGCAAATAACTCACCTACGCCTAAATTAGCATTTGCTGTTAATGTGTTACTTATATCTGTGACTTTAAATTCTTTATATTCTGCGCTTTTTAATTGCTGCGTTAACGCTACCTCTGCGTTTAACTGTTTATCCATTTTTGCAGTTAAATCACCTTGGTATTGCACTGCACTTATATCAAACGCATCTACATTATTAAGCGTTAATTTAGCATTTATAAGCCCAACAGGTTTTGAGTCTATAAACTCACTTATATTAAAGTGACCACTAAGGTTAAGCCCATTCGCTGTTGCTGTTGCAGGTGCAAACTCAGGCAAGCCTTCAAGCATAACGGCGTAATCGCCTTCAATTGCAGCGCCAGATAACTGAGCATTAACGTTAATATTATTTATATCGGGTGTATTTATGTGAGCTGATAAATTTGTCTGTAAGTATTCAAGCGGAGATGTAATATTTAGTGTTGTATCTGTTATTAAAAAATCAAATAGCTTACCGCCCACGCTTACCAAATTAATTACAGGTACCCTCAACTCACTACTCTCTAAGCGAATTGATTGAGGGAGTTTAAGTTGCCAATTTAAAGGAACTTGTTTGCTAATAAAGCCTGCATATTCACTCGGTGGTATTAACTCAGTACAGCTTGGTGTTAAATTAATTTTGTTATTAAGCAAATCGGTATTAAACATTAACACTTGGCTATTTAAATCAAAATGAGTCGCCAACTTACCTGTAGTTAATACGTTAACTTTGCACTGCTGATTTGTATGAGAAAACTCATACGTGTGAGTAAACTGGGAGCTAATATCGCCATTTAACTCAAACTTTATACCGTCAAAGCTAAATGCTTGCTGAGTATTAAAGTTAAAATCTGCAATTAATGTATTTTTAGTGTTTATAACTTGCTTTAAAAAAGTGTCATTAATTAAAAACTGACCACTTACTTTATTAGCAGTCAAAATTGCACTCGCGTTTATATCACCCGTAACATTAAATTGATTTAGCTCGGGTTCTAATATACTTATTTTAAGTGGCTTATTGAGCTCGTCACTTTTTACTACAAGCTGTTTAATGCTGATTAATGGGCGATTTAAGGGAAGCGCTAAATCGAGATTTTTAGCACCTTGATTAGCATTATCACTTTTAGGGAGTGTATTAACCGTTAACACTGCATTTTTAATATCTACACGCTTTGTATTTGCAGTAATACCAGTGAGTTGTAATTGTTGATTTTGGTAATTTACACACACTTTATCAGCATGAATATTTAGTTCAGACGTAATTGAAAAATCGAGACAACTTAACGTAATGCCTGCTTTTTTAAGCTCAGGCGCTATAACCCACTGCAATAATGGTAAACGAAATACATAACCAAGTAGCAAGGTACTTAGTAATACAGCCCCAACAATTAAACCAACTCGCTTAAACATACTATCCTTAAATGCTTTGTGCTTTTAGCTAAAACTATACTAATCAAAAAAGGCTGCACAATGCAGCCTTTTTTATTTTACAGTAAGATTATGAATCTAACTTGTATAAACGCAAATGTAATTAACCTACGTTTTTACGTGCGTTACGGAACATACGCATCCACGGGCTATCCTCGATCCACTCATCAGGATGCCAAGAGTTGGCAACGCTTCTGAATACGCGTTCTGGATGCGGCATCATTACAGTGGCGCGACCATCAGTTGACGTAATACCTGTAATACCTTCTGGAGAACCATTAGGGTTAGCTGGGTACTGCGTTGTAGGGTTACCGTAGTTATCTACAAACTTAACCGCTACAGTGCCGCTATTAAGCGCCGCTTTAGTGGCTGCGTCGTTTGCAAACTCAGCATGACCTTCACCATGAGAAACCGCTATAGGCATACGCGAGCCAGCCATTCCGTTAAAGAACACAGACGGATTTTCTTGTATTTCTACTAAACTAAAGCGTGCTTCAAAACGCTCTGATTTATTAGTTACAAAGCGCGGCCAATGTTCAGTGCCAGGGATCAACTCTTTTAATGTTGATAACATTTGGCAACCGTTACATACACCTAAGCTAAAGGTATCTTCGCGGTGGAAGAAGTTTTGGAACTGATCGCGTGCCATGTCGTTAAACAAAATAGACTTAGCCCAACCTTCACCCGCACCAAGTACGTCACCGTATGAGAAACCACCACATGCCACTAAACCTTTAAATTGCTCTAGCGTTAAACGACCTTCTAAAATGTCGCTCATGTGTACATCAATGGCAGCAAAACCAGCACGATTAAACGCAGCAGCCATTTCTAAATGAGAGTTAACACCTTGCTCACGTAAAATAGCCATTTGCGGTTTAGCACCGGTTGCAATGTATGGCGCCGCTATATCTTCGTTTAAATCAAAGTTTAGTTTTACGTTTAAGCCTGGATCTTTTGCATCAAATTTAGCATCAAACTCTTGCTTAGCACATTCAGGGTTATCACGGCGTGCTTGCATTTGATACGTTGTTTCAGCCCAAATAGTACGAAGCTCAGTACGCGTATGATTAAGTACCGTATTTTCGCCACGGTTAAATATAATTGTATCGTCACTGTTAAGCGTGCCAATGTTGTGGCTAATTGCTGCTATACCATGTTGTTCAAACACCGCATTTACTGCATCTAAATCAGCATTTGCAACTTGAATTACCGCACCTAGCTCTTCGTTATAAAGCGCTTCAATGTCAGAGCCTGTTAAACCAGCTAAATCAACCGTTACACCGGTATGACCTGTAAACGCCATTTCAGCAACCGTGGTAAATAAACCACCGTCTGAGCGGTCATGATAAGCAAGTAACTTACTATCAGCCACAAGCGCTTGCATTGCGTTATAAAAGCCTTTTAATAACTCTGGGTTATCAACATCAGGTGTTACATCACCCAATTGCTTATAAACTTGTGCAAGGCTTGATGCACCCATGCGGTTTTTACCCGCACCTAAATCAACTAATATAAGCGATGTATCGCCTTTATCTGTGCGCAGTTGTGGCGTTACTGTTTTGCGTACGTCGTCAACACGACCAAATGCAGTTATAACCAGTGAAAGCGGCGATGTTACTGATTTCTCTTGTGAGTCACCTTCATCTTTCCATGTCGTTTTCATCGACATAGAATCTTTACCCACTGGAATAGTTAAACCAAGCGCAGGGCAAAGCTCTTCGCCTACGGCTTTAACAGCTTCATATAAACCAGCATCTTCACCTGGGTGACCCGCTGCTGCCATCCAGTTTGCCGATAACTTAATGTTTTCAAGGCTACCGATGTTTGCACAGGCAATATTAGTTAACGACTCAGCTACAGCTAAACGAGCAGATGCACCGTAATTAAGTAATGCTGCAGGAGTACGCTCACCGAGTGACATAGCTTCACCGTGGTAAGTATCATACGTTGCCGCAGTTACTGCACAGTTAGCAACAGGCACTTGCCAAGGACCGACCATTTGATCGCGCGCTACTAAACCCGTAACTGAGCGATCGCCGATTGTGATTAGGAATGTTTTTTCTGCAATGGCAGGTAAACGCATTAAGCGCTGCGCTGCATCTGCTGCATTTATTAATGTAGTATCAAGCGCTTTACCAACAACTTGCTTTGACGTTACATCGCGGTGCATTTTAGGTGCTTTACCTAATAATACGTCCAGCGGTAAATCAACAGGGTTATTTTCAAAGTGGCTGTCTGACACTGTTAAGTGAGGTTCAGCGGTTGCTTCACCAATAACAGCGTACTGGGCACGTTCACGCTTACAAATTGCTTCAAAGCGGTCAAAGTCCTCTACGCCAACAGCGAGTACATAACGCTCTTGTGATTCATTACACCAAATTTCGTGTGGTGCCATGCCTGGCTCATCGTTAGGAATGCTACGTAATTGGAACTTACCACCACGTCCGCCATCATTAACAAGCTCAGGGAACGCATTTGATAAACCGCCAGCACCTACATCGTGGATGAATGCAATTGGGTTTTCGTCACCTAGCTGCCAGCATTTATCGATAACTTCTTGGCAACGACGTTCCATTTCTGGGTTTTCGCGTTGTACTGAAGCAAAATCTAAATCTTCGTTTGATTGACCTGAAGCCATGCTTGATGCAGCACCACCGCCTAAACCAATGTTCATTGCAGGTCCACCTAGCGCAATTAATTTAGCGCCAACAGGAATATCGCCTTTTTGAACATGATCAGAGCGAATATTACCTAAACCACCGGCAAGCATAATTGGTTTATGGTAACCACGTACTTCTTCGCCATTATGGCTTGTTACTTTTTCTTCGTAAGTACGGAAGTAGCCTAATAAGTTAGGACGACCAAACTCATTATTAAATGCAGCGCCACCTAGTGGTCCCTCTGTCATTATATCAAGCGCGTTAACAATACGACTCGGCTTACCAAAATCGCTTTCCCATGGTTGCTCGTAACCTGGAATACGTAAGTTTGATACAGTAAAGCCAACTAAACCTGCTTTTGGCTTAGAGCCACGACCAGTTGCGCCTTCATCGCGAATCTCACCACCAGAGCCTGTAGCCGCACCTGAGAATGGGGCAATAGCTGTTGGGTGGTTATGCGTTTCAACTTTCATTAGTATTTCAATGTCTTCTTGATGATACGCATATTCACCTTGCGCATTTGGGAAGAAGCGACCCGCTTTTGAGCCTTTCATTACTGCCGCGTTATCTTTATACGCCGACAATACATTTTCAGGATTTAACTCAAACGTATTTTTAATCATTTTAAACAGCGATTTTGGCTGCTCTTTTCCATCGATTGTCCAGTCAGCATTAAATATTTTATGGCGACAATGCTCTGAGTTTGCTTGTGCAAACATAAACAATTCGATGTCGTTAGGGTTACGTCCTAACTTTATAAAGTTTTCTACCAAGTAATCTATTTCGTCATCAGCAAGGGCAAAACCTTGCTCAACATTGGCTATTGCTAATGCTTCGCGTCCGCCACCTAAAATATCAACAGACGACATTTGGCGCGGTGCATCACTGCGAAACAGTTGTGCAGCATCTTCAAGCTCACTATGCGTGGCTTCGGTCATACGGTCGTGTAATAACGCAATTACTTGTGCAAGTTGTTCTGCGTTTAAGTCACCTTCAACATAATAAGCAATACCGCGTTCAACACGGTGAACCTGTTTTAAACCACAGTTATGGGCAATATCGGTTGCTTTAGATGCCCAAGGTGAAATGGTACCTGGGCGAGGTGTAACAAGTACAAGTTTGCCAGCTGGGGTATGCTCAGCAATAGTTGGACCGTAAGTTAATAGTTTTTCAAGCTTGGTTTGCTCGGAGCTACTCAACGGCGATGTTAAATCGGCAAAGTGAGCATACTCGGCGTATACGTTAGTGACTGGAAGTTGCGATTGTTGGCAACGCGCTAAAATTTTATTAACTCTGAACTCTGACAGTGCTGGTGCACCACGAAGGATCAACATAGGTAATTTCATCCGGGGTTAGGGATTGAACGATATTTTAGGCACGCATTATAGTCCAATTAGCATTCAGATTTAACTCAAAATTACGCTTTTCATAAAATTAACTTTTTAGCTTTATTTATAGCCTCTTTTGGTTAATAAAATAAAAGGTAAAGTGACGCGATGGCTTAGTTTTGCTATAACGGTGACTGGCGAGCTTAAGGGGCACTCAATGTTCAAAGAAAAACTAATAATAATCATTACTTTAGTTATGCTGTTATGTGCATGCGATATGCAAGAGCAGCCAACTCAACTCGCCCAAATAAAAGAACACAATAAAATACGTGTGGGTACCCTTGCCAGTGCTAGTAATTATTATCAAGCTGTTCAAGGTGAGCAAGGCTTTGAATATGAGTTATCTCAAGCCTTCGCTGAATATTTAGGTGTAGAGCTTGAAATAGTCCCTTTCTTTAACTTATCTGATATGTTTGAACGCCTTGAAAGCGGTGATTTAGACTTAATAGCGTCAGGACTTACCTATAATAAAACCCGTGCAGAGCAATACCGTTACGGACCAACTTACAGAACAATCAGCCAAAAGTTAGTTTATAAACAAGGGCGCGTTCGTCCTCGAGAATTTGACGATTTAGATGGCAACTTTACTGTTATAGCTAAAAGTAGCCACTCGCTTACTCTACAAAAAATGAAGAAGAACAATCCAGATCTCACTTGGATAGAAAGCGAAGAGTTTGATGAAGAAGAACTACTTCAAGCAGTTATTGATGGCGAGATAGATTACACACTCGCTGATACGCACACGCTATCGCTGTTTCGCCGTTATCACCCAAATTTAAGCATTGGTTTTTCAGTTAGCCATAACGACCCGATTGCATGGATACTTAATAAATCTAAAGACGACTCTTTATATGCGTTGTTGGTGCCATTTTTTGGTGACGTTAAGCAAAGTAACCAGCTCTATGTACTTGAAGAAAAATACTTTGGTCACGTACGCCAATTTAACTATGTAAATACCCTTGCTTATATCGAAGCAATTAAAGAAACCTTACCAACATACCAGCCATGGTTTGAACAATATGCAGGTAGCCTTGACTGGCGGTTATTAGCGGCACTAAGCTATCAAGAATCTATGTGGAATCCTCGCGCTAAATCACCAACAGGTGTGCGCGGCATCATGATGCTAACTCGCAGTACAGCCAAACAAGTAGGTGTTACTAACCGGTTAGAACCAGAGCAAAACATTCGTGGTGGCGCTAAATACTTAAGCAAGCTTATTAAACGTATTCCTGACCGTATCCCGCAACCCGACCGCACATGGCTTGCTTTGGCCGGATACAATGTAGGTTGGGGGCACGTTAACGACGCACGTATAATTACCGAACAGCAAGGCGCAAGTCCTGACAAATGGGCTGATGTAAAAAAACGCCTACCGCTATTAATTAAAAAGCGCTATTACCGTAAAACTCGCTACGGTTATGCCCGAGGCGATGTAGCTGTTAAATATGTCGATAATATTCGTCGCTATTACGATGCACTTGTTTGGCTAGATGAAAATGATGCTATTGCTGCAGAGCCTGAGCCAGAACCAATTACAGAGTTGAGCACTGATACTGAGCTAAGGCTAAACGAAAAAAGTGAAGTGAAAAGTGAAGTAAAAAGTAAGGCCGATGAAGCTCAAACAGAAAAAAAACAACCTATAATCGAACCCGAACAGTCGAGTGAAAACAATGGCTAAGATTAATATAAGTACCCGTTTATTGAGTATGTCAGTAAGCAAAATTTAAGTAAATTAAATATCTGTTTACTTGTCACCAAATGATCACTAATGTGTGTTAATTGTATATCATTATTTTATAAGATATACCCGTGCCTTTCTCACTCTTGCATTAGGAGAAAACATGCTAAAACGTAGACGCACACAAAGATTAAAACGCAATGTCATTTATTCAACGGCCACACGTCGTCGTGTTATGTTGCGAAAACTACACAAAAAAATCATCTGGCGTCGCCGAATGTTTGCTATGCAGCAAATGGCTGAATCAGAAATAGAGCCAATCGCTAGTTAACTTTAGTTAGGCTTATTTATTTGATCATCACGAGCAGCTTTCTTAGCTGCTTTAATTTGCGCTCTTCTACGTTTAAAAAAATTCGAAATAGTATCACCGCACTGCTGTGCCAAAACACCACCACACACCTCAACTTGATGATTTAACTTAGGCTCTTGTAATAAATTCATAATTGAACCCGCAGATCCTGTTTTAGCATCGACTGCTCCAAATACTAAACGCTTTATTCTGCTATGCACTAACAATCCCGCACACATAGAACAAGGCTCTAACGTTACGTATAGGGTGCAATCAATTAAGCGGTAATTGTTAAGGACTTTTCCAGCTTCTCGCACTGCAATCATTTCGGCATGGGCAGATGGGTCATTATCCGTTATTGAGCGGTTATACCCAACTGAAACTAGCTGGTTATCTTTGACTACAATTGCTCCAACCGGAATTTCATCAAGCAGCTCTGCTTGCTTTGCATACAAAAGCGCTTGTTCCATCCAGTAGGAATCATCAAATGGTTCGTTCATTATTTCTACTTAAATAACCTTTTATGCTGTAATTATACCTAGTTAGCACTCTAAAGTGCGCCATTCATTACTTTATTGCAAAAATAAAACAATATTTACCCGTTTGTAATGGCTCACTCGTGCTGATTTACGCTATAATCTCACGCTTTTTTTATTTAGCTCACAACACGGGTAGCAAATGAAATTTCCTGGACGCCGCAGGCATAAACATTATTTTCCAGTGGAAGCCAAAGATCCACTTACCAATCAACTTAACGCAACAGAGCGATTACAACGTAGTTATATTACGGGTATCGATCAGATCGTTGTTGATATAGAGGCAAAAGTTGATCAAGCTTTCCTTGACGAATTTCAACTACGTAGGGGGATGTCGCAAGTTATTGATAGCGATACAACAAACGCCTTATACGATCGTTTAAAATTAAACAATATGGTTGATTTTGAGTTTGCCGGTGGAACCATTGGTAACACTATGCACAACTACTCTGTACTTGCAGATGATCGCTCAGTTTTATTAGGCGTAATGAGCGAAAATATAAAAATAGGTAGCTACGCTTACCGTTTTTTATGTAATACCTCAAGCCGTGTAGACTTAAACTACCTTCAACCAGTTGATGGGCCTGTAGGCCGTTGTTTTACATTAATTGATGAAACCGGTGAGCGTACTTTTGCAATAAGTGCAGGTCTAATGAATCACTTACGTCCTGAATCTATCGATAAAGACCTTATTGAGAATTCATCAGCGTTAGTGATTAGTGCCTACCTTATGCGTACTCAAGGTAGCGAAACAATGACTGAAGCCACTATGCAAGCAGTTAAATACGCTAATGATGCAGGTGTGCCAGTTGTGCTTACACTCGGTACTAAGTTCTTAATTGAACAAGACCCTACTTGGTGGGCAAACTTTGTCGAAAAGCATGTTGATATTCTTGCTATGAACGAAGAAGAAGGGTTAGCTATTACGGGTTTTGAAGATCCCCTTTTAGCTGCTGATAAAGCACTTGATTGGGTAGATTTGGTAATTTGTACCGCTGGCGAAAAAGGCTTATTTATGGCCGGCTACGTTGATGAAAGTTTAAAACGTGAAACTGAATACCCGTTACTACCGGGCGCCATACCTGATTTTAACCGTTACGAATTTTCACGCGCTATGCGTAAAGATGAATGTGATGAGCCTATCAGGGCATACAGTCATACTGCCCCATTTATGGGCGGGCCTGATTCAATCAAAAACACCAATGGTGCAGGCGATTGTGCACTTGCGGCTGTACTACATGATTTGTCAGCGAATGTTTATCATAAACTTAATGTGGCAAACTCAGCTAAGCATCAGCAACAAGCTATTACTTACTCGTCACTATCGCAAATTAGTAAATATGCTAACCGAGCGAGTTATGAAGTATTAGTTCAACACTCTCCGCGTTTATCTCGTGGCTTACCTGAACGTGAAGATTGTTTAGAACAGGTTTACTGGGAACAATAAATTACAAAGGGAGCAATTATTGCTCCCTTTTGTTTACCTAAAAAATAGAAATATCGAGTTTTTTAGATAACAGCTCGAGCGCTGCAATTCCTGCAACCGAATTACCAAACGAATTAAGCCCCGGTGAATAAACAGCCACTGTAAACTTATTTGGTAGTACAGCTAAAATAGTTCCTGATACTCCCGACTTACCAGGCATACCCACTCTGTAACCAAAATCCCCCGCAGCATCATATAAACCACTCGTGAATAAAAGCGAATTAAGCTGTTTATTCTGACGACTACTTAAAACGCGTTTACCAGAGCTATAATCAACACCTTTATTAGCTAAAAAATTATAAGCTTTTGCTAATTCAATACAGTTGAGCTCAATAGAGCAAAAGTTAAAGTAAGCCCACAAAACATCATCTACTTCGTTTTCAAAATTACCAAACGATTTCATCAAATGCGCCATCGCAGCATTTCGGTGCCTGAACTCATACTCTGAATTAGCGACTTTTTTATCAATTACTACGCCTCTATTACCAGCTAATAACCTGAAGGTTTCGAGCATAGAATGCATTGGCGCAGATAAGCGGCTGTATAATGCATCACACGTTACAATTGCGCCTGCATTGATGAATGGGTTACGAGGAATCCCCTTTTCAAATTCAAGCTGTGTAAGCGAGTTAAAGGCTGTACCTGAGGGTTCCTTTCCGACTCTATGCCAAAGTTCATCACCATAACGCTGTAGTGCCATAGTAAGTGTCATAACTTTAGAAACTGATTGAATAGTGAAGCGTTGAGAACAATCCCCTGCGCACACAGTTTCACCATCAGTTGTATAAATAGCGATAGAAAATTGTTCCGGATCAACCTCGGCAAGCGCCGGTATATAATCAGCTACTTTCCCTTGTGATAATAAAGGACGTACTTCATGTGCTATTTCATCAAGCACCTTTTGGTAATCAGCTGTAGGCAATCTAGACCTCTATATCGTCATTCATAAGAATTGGATTTTAACACGCGCTATTAGGTGCACCTAGTTTTGTTGTCGAATTTAACGGTGAGATTTTACTAAATTTAAATAGAAAAAAACGTCACATTACTGTATCTGGTTTCTCTTAATTAAATCCTGGTAATGTCATGATGCCCACTGCGGTGGAGAGTCACAGTGCAAATGCTACGAACTCATTGTCGAGCGGAGATTTTTATGATTTTAGTGTCGGGAGTCGCTACGCTCGCCCGACCTACGTGATAGGTGTTGATGTGAGTGTGTGTTAATTGCGTGTTTTTCACTTTTCTGCAGACATAAAAAGCCCGAATCTTAAATTCGAGCGCTCTACAATGTGAAGTCGGTGCGCTACGCAGTAGGATGTCGTAGTGCCCACAGAGGTAGAGAGTCACATAGCAAATACTACACTATTATTAATCGTATCGTCTCTTAGTATGCAGAGTTTTACTAATTTCAAAAAGCAAAAAACCCGTTACATTACTGTAACGGGTTTCTCTTAATTAAATCCTGGCAATGTCGTAGTGCCCACAGCAGTAGAGAGTCACATAGCAAATGCTACACTATTATTAATCGTGTCGTCTCTTAGCGTGCAGAGTTTTACTAATTTCAAAAAGCAAAAAACCCGTTACATTGCTGTAACGGGTTTCTCTTAATTAAATCCTGGTAATGTCGTATTGCCCACAGCGATAGAGAGTCACATAGCAAATGCTACACTATTATTAACCGTGTCATCTCTAAGTGCGCAATGTTTTACTAATTTAAAATAGCAAAAAACCCGTCACATTGCTGTAACGGGTTTCTCTTAATTAAATCCTGGTAATGTCCTACTTTCACATAGCAAATGCTACACTATCATCGGCGCTGTTTCGTTTCACTACTGAGTTCGGCATGGAATCAGGTGGGTCCAAAACGCTATTGTCACCAAGAAAATTCTTTTCAATTTTCTTGTTTTTAATTATTAAGATTAAAGTCCTTCGACTGAATTTGAAGCCTGGTAATGTCCTACTTTCACATAGCAAATGCTACACTATCATCGGCGCTGTTTCGTTTCACTACTG